>JAWVZC010000407.1:0-3671 GCA_033722415.1 Balneolaceae bacterium
GAACCGGGTCGGTAAGCAGGTATATGGCAACCGCATATCCCGCCATATGCAGCGATTTGAGAGTAGCGGTCAGGGCCGACCGGCTGGCCATACCCTCATATTTGTCGCCGCTGAACGTGTTGACCAGATACGCGATTTTCTGCTCGGCCGGCGTCAGATAGAACGGAACCAGGGTAGCCAGATAGAGCAACGCGGGAATGAAATGAAGAAGGTCCACTTTTCGCCAGCCCCGCCTGGGATCTACCACCGCAAGCAGATATAGAAAAAGGATCGGACCGTAGACAAACTGGGCGAAGGCCGTAGCGCCCATCAGGTGCGGAAAAACCATGCTGTAATTTGTCCAAAAAAGAACATAGTTGAGGAGATTCAGGGAGAAGAGAAGGATCAGGACGCCCAGCAGCCGGTCGGCCCTCTTGTGATTCGATTTCCGCAAGAAAAAAAGAACTGCAAGAACGATGCCGTGAACACCGACCCCGAGAAACAGTATCGTCCACGTGTCAAGCGTTGGTGTCATATCCATTTGTGCATCCCGTTTTTTACTATCCCTAGATACAACAAATGAATAGATAAATTAGTATGCAGGCTCTGTAGTTGGGGCATTATATACACACTGGCGGTTCGGCCTGACCGCTGTATGACCTATGGAAGGCCGGTCAGGGGGTCGCCAGCATCCCACGTTTCAGACCACAATCCCTAATCCCTTCCCACATTGATTTCAAGTCCTGCAATAACCGTTGCATCGGTGCCCGAGGATATTAATCCGTCATCGCCAGGCACCCAGAACGGCACCCATAAGAATGAAAGCTACCACCATATATCCCCCGTTAATCAGCATATACTTCCATGAGCGGCGCTCAAATAGGGCGATAACAGCTATCGAGAGGGCCACCCATCCAAACCCGGCCAAAAAACCGGCTAGCAGGCCGAATGCAAGGTCCGTGTCCGGGGTGGCCAGGAATGCCGACAGGTTGGCCGACATCAGCAGGAAAAAGAGGAACGAGAGGCCGAATATTTTTACCTGGTTACCCTTCTCGAGATCTTGCTCGTTAAAATTGTTCACCTTCATCCATGCATTGCCGAATAGTATAGGCGAGTACCAGATTCCGCCCAGGACAAATGGAAGAATGGCGGCAACAATAATTGCCGGTACGTTGATAAATTCCGGATTCATAGGACTCCCTGCCTTAATTGCGGTTGATCAAGCGTTCCGCTGGCATTATCAGTGATTGTGGAACTATCTTCAAGTACAATCTATTGAAACGGGATATACCAATGGCGAACCGTGAAATAGGGCGATGAACCCTGCGGCCTTGTAGTACCGGTGAAGTTTGATATCTTGTGAGTTCACAACGATACATTGCCGCGTGAACGCCGATCAATCACATACCGCCCAGCGAGAACCGGAGATTCGGGATGTACCGTTGATGGTCTGGGTCATACCCGCGTTCGGAGTTATTATCCCCAACCTGACCGGCCTATTCGGTGACCTGGGAGTGGGAACAATAACCTACTGGTTCGGCTACCTCTTTTTCGTCTTTACCGCGTATGCCATCTGGTATGGAAACCGCACACTCTATCTGCAACAACGCCGGAATTTCGACTGGTTCAGCAAGCCGGCCATGAAAATATTTACCGTACTCTTTTCCAATATATTTTATACGGCCCCCGTAACGGTATTACTCTGCCTGCTCTGGTACAAGATCTCCGGACTGCCGGTGGCGTGGGAAGCGATCAAAAGCACCACCCTCTTTACCGTTATCGCCGTCATTTTTATTACCCACGTTTATGAGACCGCCTTTCTGATCAAATACCGGGAGGAGGATCGCCTGCGAGTGGCTAAGCTGGAGCGTTCGCGGGCGATGGCCGAACTGGAAGCCCTGAAAAATCAACTGGATCCGCACTTCATGTTCAACTCCCTCAACACCCTCTCCTACCTGGTGGAACAGGACCGGAATGTGGCACTGAAGTTCATCGAAGACCTGGCGGATATCTACCGCTACATCCTTCAAAACAAGCAACGGGCGCTTGTTCAGCTGTCCGAGGACGTGGAATTCCTGAACCGTTACTACAGGCTGCTGCAGCTGCGTTTCGGACACTCGGTTCACCTGGATTGGGATCCGCCGGAGCAGGGTGACGAATTGTTCATCCCTCCCATATCGCTTCAGCTGCTTCTCGAAAACGCAGTCAAACACAACGAATTTGATGAGCATCATCCGCTGGAGATTGAGATCCGGGTCCGTGGCAACCGGCTGCGCTTCCGTAACAGCAAGCGCGGTACGATGGCGGATGCGCATTCGCTGAATATCGGGCTTGACAATCTCAATGAGCGGTTTAAGATGACTACCGACCGACCGATAGCGGTATCCGACGGAGATAATTTTTTTGAAGTTACTCTGCCGATAGAAACAATAAAAGCGTGATAAGGAAACCCGCCATGAAGGTGTTTATAGTGGAGGATGAAAAACCCGCACGGAAGAAACTGGTAAGCCTTCTTCGGACGCTGGAACCGGGCGTCGACATAGTGGGCGCGGCTGCCAGCGTTCGGCAGGCGATCGACTGGCTCCGCAGCAACCCGTCGCCCGACCTGGCATTTTTCGACATACGGCTGAGTGATGGCCCTTCGTTCCGGATTTTCGACGAGTACGACCTGGATATACCTGTGATTTTTATAACCGCTTTCGACCAGTACCTCTTGCAGGCATTTCGGTCCACCGGTATTGAGTATCTCCTCAAGCCGTTAAAGGCGGCCGACCTGAAACAGGCGCTGGAAAAATACCGGCAACTACAATCCCACTTCAGTCCCAACATAACGGAACTGATCGATCAATTGGAGGGCAACCGAAAGGAGCAAAAAAGAGTGGTAGCCAGGAAATCCGGTTCCCTGGTTCCCATAGCCGTGGATACGGTGGCCTACTTCACTATCCGGCACGGCATCACCTTTGTGATTACGAATGCCGGAGACCGGTATGTGATCGACGAGTCGCTGAAAGACCTGGAACAGCGATTAAATCCGGATCGGTTTTACCGGGCAAACCGTCAGTATCTGATCAATGCGCGTGCGATCCGGAAAGTGAATCCCTACTCCAACAGCAGGCTTTTGCTGGAACTGAATCCGGAACCGGAATCCCCGGACAAACCAATCGTAAGCCAGGAAAAAACGTCGGAATTCAAGGCGTGGCTGAGTGGGTAATCAAAGATCACCGTATCCGGAAAGACATGCCTTTGATTCGTTCCGGTGGTGCTGTACATGAGTCTACCGAAGTTCAGTTGCCTGCACTATTCAGGCCGACGACCTTACGACGGGCTTTCTCCAGCTGCTCAAGGGCTGCATCGATATGTTCCGGATTCTTCCAGTACTCCTGAAATACCTCCAATGCCGTACGGGCCAGTTCGGGCTCCATGCTGAGTTCGAGCAGCGGGACGAACTCCTTCACGTCATGCAGGTACTCGACAAGCCGCTGCTGGACATCGCTGTACAGCGAGGAATCCACCTGCATGTTGGCCCCGGTACGGCTGATCGCCCTGGCATTGTCGGACTGTGACTCCGCACTTGCCATCCAGGCCAGCAGCTCCTTTGCAATTTCCGGATACGTAGTTCCCGACGTCATAAATGCGCCGTAGGCGTGCACGATCTCCGCCTGTTCTACCTCATTCCGGATGGAGGGAAATGC
>JAWVZC010000408.1:0-3624 GCA_033722415.1 Balneolaceae bacterium
AGTGCTCTGCATCATGTTGAGACACCTCAAACAGGGCCAGCCCGGCTGTGGCGTCAACCAGGTTTGACCAGCGCTTTGCCTCGCTTTTGGCAGATACGAAATAATTCATAATGAACTTGCCCAGCCAGTGCGGTACGTTAGGCAGTCCCATACTTTTTGACCAGATGCCGTCCCGCCGAGACCGGGCAACACTCTTAGAGAACCTGATCCAGTTCACCAACTCGTCGACAAAATTCCTGTTCCGAAACTGCCGGTTGCTTCCCTCGATAATGAACGGTTTCAATCTATCTATACCCTCCCGCCCGGTAATCAGGAGCAGGTCCACACCATTATACCGGATGGCGTCCTCCAGCATCTCCAGGTCCTTCAGCGGTACCGGGGTATCCTCGTACTCATTTCGGGTAGACTGCCGTTCATTGATGAACGCTACCAGCGGATCGCCGCTGATCTCCCGGTCTTCGGTGAATGTAAGCCTGATGAAAGGTGCTTCGGCATCGGTATTCACCGTTACTTTGGTACGGAATCCCTCGTCGGCTGCAGTGATTACCATATTCTCCGCGGCACAGCCGAGACTGATGTAGAGAGCGTGATCATCTGGATCCACTACGGGCAGTCGGCGGCTGAAATCGGGATGTATGGTGATGCCCGAATCTGTGGTGGAAAACTTCCACGGCTGGGTGTTGTGGCCGGAAGGGGCCCGGATTGCGGCTTCCAGAAGATGTTTTTTGTTGAGTTCTCCGCTCATCGCACACGTGTTTGATTACCCTGAATTTTTCACAGTATTGCAAACTAGTTACCGTTTATGTAGCAGAAATGAAATCCGGTATCACCAAATAAAATTGCTACACCAGGGTTCGCTTGACCGGGGGGAGCAGGACGAGGATGAGCAGCAGCAACCCGACGAGCCCGTAGATCAGCTGCAGCGGAGGATCGGGCTGATACCCCACCAGAATAATCTCCACTTCGATCCAGATGATCAGGGCAACGCTGACGAGAAGGGCACCAAACCACGACCATTTCCACTTTTTCCAGAGACCGACCGCGACCGCCAGCGGAAAGAATCCCAGTATCGTAAAAAGAATGATACCGGGAATTAGGAAATCCGGGAATGGGGTCCCCTCCAGCATGGCAGGCGGAAGCTGGATCAATGCCCCGCTGGGATCGAGCATCAGCACCGCACCCCCGAACGTGCCGCTGAGTCCCTGGAAGAACATCAGTATGACCAGTATGTAGTACCCGATCGAATCGTAGTTCTTCCGCATCATAGGTCAGCCTGCATTTCTCGCGATAATCATGTTAGATTTCTAGTAAGGTTGTGTTATACAATGAGTTACATTGTAATATATTCGAATGGGTGTAACGGGATGTCGCAGACTGCGAAATGGTCCCTATAGCTGCGTTGAAGGCGGAAATCACCCCGCTATACGTAAAACGATACGATTCGCTTGCGATGACCTCTTCGCCTTGTTGGCGAACCAAATTCCTGGTGAGAAATTCAGGTTAGAGAGCACTATCATGTCCCGTTCGCCCCCTCCAGTGGGGGACCCACAATCATTTCTTTGCCCTTTCCAATTTACAGGTCAACTTGTTTTCTCCCGAGATGTTCCCGTCTGCTGCAGCCCCTATCCCGGATCGGGATCCAGTATTGGAAAGCGTTCCCCGGACAATCAGAAACGCCTGCTAATTCGAGGCCATCCCGCTAACCGTAAATGTGTGGTACAGAGGATTTCCGGCGGGACGCTCGGAGACCAGCATATACTGCCCCGGGGTCAAAGTCACGGTAAAATAGGCGGTGGCTCCCATCGGCATTTCGTGTGTCCCGCCCAGGAAGGTAACAGGAGCGGGAGATTCCGCCGATGATACCAGTCCGTCAGGCTGACTCCAATCGATCCAAGAGGTTACCTGTTCCGTGCTGACATTTTCTGCCATCCTGGCCACGTGCACATCGTTACCCAGCAGCGGGGGTTCCTCCTCGTTAAACTGTACCGCCACCAGGTGATCTCCTTCAACCGGGTCGCCGTTTAACACGATACCGTTGTTACTGAGATCGATATTGAGCGTGGGATTTTGCGGTTCCCGCACGAAACTGGAATCCCGGGTTACCCTGAGGTCCCGAACCATTCCCATGGCGCTGTGAAATTCACCCTGTTCCGTCTTGACATAGCACTCCAATACGTAATTTCCGGACTGCAGGTATACCGTATTTTCAAAGCTTCGACCGGGAGAGGCCAGGCCGGGTCCGCCCATAAACGTTACTTCCGAAAACCATTCCGGCAGCTCCCCGAGTGCGGCAAACCCCGCTTCCGGGTCACCGCTGTTGATCAGATCCATCGCTTTCTGAAATATGGGAACAACCTCTCGTTCACTGTCTACCGATGTACGCCTCCCCGGCATCTTCTCCACCACCATGAAATGGGCCATCGGACTTGTATTGGTAAATCGAAATGTAGTCCATCCCGAGCGAATCGTATCGGAAGAAGTCTCAAACAGATGTCGATTCTGTTCACTGTCATAAACCGCGGATACCTCTACGACATTTCTTGCCGCCGCCTCTGCCTCACCTTCAGCTTGTCTCTCCCCGCCCCCGCAGGAAACCATAAATACCGTGCACATCAACACTATCCAACCGATTCCTCTTTCCCGATGATCCATATCCACTCCCTTATTATGCGTTATGTTCCCTGTTGCCGGTTCCCGCTGCGAAATTGTCCAGGTATCGTACAGAAGCCGGATGAGCAAAACAGTGCAGGTTCCTCAACCCTCCTGGTACCGAACAGCCGACGGTAAGCAGCTTGCGGAAACTGTTATTTTTACTCTTAAATCACTGATAATATTGAATTAATGTAGCAATTAAATGAGAGAGGTAAAACACTATTTCGGATCTGCATTGCGAGGTCCGGGGTACAGCCCGGATCTTTCAGGTAGTTGTTTGTGGGTACGGCCCTTTTATTACCATAATCAACTTCCCGGCATATCCCCCTGCCCCTTTCCTGCCGAATCCGACGAAAACCGGGTTTCGTTATCCCTCAGCTTTGTCACCACGCATTCCGTTACCGCCCAAACGCTCGCTCCCGGGGCCGGCACACTCAACAGCCATCTAACGATTACCGAAACCATGTTGCCGGTTCGCGGATGAAAACGGCAACCCGCTCGATCCGACGAACGATACCCGCCGCGGCCAGATCGATGAGTCGATCAAGCGGTCCTTTGATGCGTTTGAAGACAACGATGAAGACGGGGAAGATGATTAATTGTCCCTCCGATGATCTGCGCCCGTCTCACCTCCAAGCCCCATATCCCTGAATACAGAGGCCCGGCCGTGAAACGCCGGGCACCTTTTTTTATAACTAACGTCAGTTCGATATAAAAACAGGCACTGATTGTTAGCCTGCATATCACGGATGAGATCTCTCCACTCCCTCCCGAAACCCGCGGGATTCCGATCGAGTTGACGCCAACGGTTGGGTTAAAGGGCAGAACATTCCCCAACGGCGTCATTTCGGGTCAGGAACACGCTGTTTGTGTTCCGAAGTTGAGAACGCTCAGCCCCTTGTCGTTGCTTATATTCAACGCGTTTAGTGGTTGGATCAGATGGCAACAAACCAGGGAATGCCCTCTGCGTCA
>JAWVZC010000409.1:0-3623 GCA_033722415.1 Balneolaceae bacterium
ATACCAGCAGGTCGTGGACTGCGAAATGGTCCCGTCTGCTGCGTTGAGGGTAGAAATAGCGCAAGCAACGTATCAATATACGTTTCGTTTGCGATTACCCCTTCGCCTTACCGACGCCCCAATTTCTTGGTGAGAAATACCGGCTAACAATCAGTGCCTGGGTTTATATCGAACTGAGGTTAGTTTACCATATAGCTGCTATTTGTCGGCACGGCCATTCGCACATGAAAACTGTTTTTGACCGGATGGCAAACGCTCTCGCTGCAAGTCAACAATACCGGTTTTGAAATACTCCCCTGTATCCAGAAAGTCACTGGGAGACAAGCCGCCCCCCCCCGATCCTGCGACCGGCAAGATTGGGGTACGCCTATCGTCTCCCGGTGATACCCGCCACACAAAACCGGTTGCCCGGATTTACACCGGGGAGTTTACACCATCCCCGCAGCCTGTGTTTACGGGACTCGACCAGCGGTAATCGAATTACAAGCGGGGGAAAGTTGTATTCGACGGGGCATTTTAATAACATTATCCGGCTGCCGTGAGTCACCTGGCAGTCAGATACAAAAATCGCAAAATGGAAAACAGTAGGGATATGGGCAACACCTATACAAGGCGCCGGTTCCTGGAACAGATCACAACGGCAACGGTCAGTGCACTGGGTACAGGCAGTATTTTGACAGGGCTGGCTCCGGGAGTGCCGAATCAGCCACAACAAGTGGATATTCCGCAGGATGCCATCATCCTGTTCCAGGGAGATTCGATCACTGATGCTCACCGAGACAAGGATGACAGCGACGCGAATGATCCCGATGCACTGGGACGGGGGTACGCTTTTCTGGCTGCGGCTTCACTTCGTCACTCCATGCCGCGCAAAAACTTGACATGTTATAACCGGGGGATAAGCGGAAACAAGGTGTTTCAGCTGGCCGAACGCTGGCAGGAGGATTGCCTGGACCTGCAGCCGGACTTGGTGAGTATTCTTATCGGGGTTAACGATTTCTGGCATACGCTCGATTACGATTACGACGGAACTGTTGAAATATACGAAAGCGATTTTCGGGAACTGCTGCAGCGTACCCGGCGTGAACTACCGGATGTACAACTGATTATCGGGGAGCCGTTCGTCATTGAGGAGGGTTCGGCGGTAGATGAGCGATGGTTTCCCCGGTTCCCTGAATACCAGGCTGCAGCACGAAGAATAGCCGATGAATTCAATGCTGCTTTCATTCCCTACCAGCAGGTATTTGATGAGGCATCAAAACAGGTTGCCCCGACCTACTGGAGCGGCGACGGTGTTCATCCCTCAATGGCGGGCGCTCAGCTGATGGCGCAGGCCTGGCTGGAGACGTTCAGAAGGCTGTAGAGCATTCGACGAGCAGTTACGCCTACACAGTACTGCTGTAAACCGGTGAAAATCCCGGTAACCAGGGACCAAAATCAGGGAAGAGGCACCCAGAGCAATAACCTGCAGCAAGTGACCTCGGTATGGATACGGTTGATTCACCGGATGCGCGCACATCCGTAAGGTTTTGTCGGCAATTCGCTATTCGATCGCTATCCGCATGCCTTCCTGGATGTCATTTGAGACGCAGAATCCCCCATTCACCTCCACTACGTATTTGGATGGTGCTCCCGAAGTAAAGTTGTTTTCAGTGAAAGGCTGGGTGTTGTGATGGATGCGCACAATCTCCAGGTCGGCGTTGACAAAAATAATATCGAGTGAAAGCGGGGTGTTGGCCATCCAGAAACTGCGTGGCTGCTCATCGTCAAAAACAAAAAGCATTCCCTTGTCGGGGGGAAGTCGGTTTACATCCATTAGTCCGGTACTGCGCTCGGTGTTATCGTCGGCTACGGCCACGCCAACCGTTTCCACGACTTCACCCTGCTGATTCAAAAAGGAAACCTGTCGGGTATATTCCAGGATTCGCCCCTTCGGTTCGTTTTCGCCGCTATCCGCCTGCTCCTGTTTTCCACAGGCCGCAAGCAGTAGAAGCGACAGCAGGATTCCCAGTAAGCGGTGGCTATTTGACAATAAGGGTAACTTCATCTTGCCGGTTATCCGTTCTGAAAATTAATGTGTATTCTCCCTTGCCCAGGTAGGAGGCCTGTTCATCATCGTTGCTTGCTTCCGCCAGTTTCAGGTTCCAATTGACCCGGTTGAACCCGTAGTGCCCCTTTGTTTCCAGCAGGGCCAGTTGTTCCTTCTCCTTGTTTAACACTTCAACCGTGACCAGTTGCCCGGAACCCTGGTCACCCAGCCAGTACAGCCAGCTGACCTCCGGCTCGTCAACATCCCGGTAGGGCGCCTCCCGGTTCCCCCAGTTTTCCGAAAACCGGACCGTATCCGGTTTTATGGCTACGATCGGCTCCTCCCTTCGGTCGGCTACCTGGTGAAGCGGTTCAAGTTCCATAACATAGATGCTGCGCCCGTGCGTGCCGATCACCAGGTCCAGGTCCCGGGGGTGAATGACCATGTCGTAGGATGCAACATTCGGAACACCATTAACAAGATGCCAATGGTTGCCGTCATCAAAACTCACAAACGAGCCGTTGTCCTGGCCCGCATACAGCAATTTCGGGTTTTCAGGATCCTGGACGATAATATTTACCACATCCTCCGGGAGATTTCCGATAACCGACTGCCACGTTTCCCCGTAGTCGGTCGTTTTGTAGATGTAGGTCCGGAATTCATCATACCGGTACCCGTTCAGGGACACATAGGCCGTGGCGGGATCGTGGACCGAGGCGTGCACTTCACTCACCCAGCGATCTTGGGGGAGTTCGTCAGAGACCCGGTTCCAGCTGGCCCCGCCGTCCCGGGTTATGTGGATATTGCCGTCATCTGTTCCCACCCAGATCACGTTAAACTTCAGCGGAGACTCCGCAATGGTAGTGATCGTAGAGTAGGGGACGTTACCCTTCTGCTGGTAGGCCTGTTCGTTCGTAAGATCCGGGCTGATTTCTGTCCAGTTCTCCCCCCGGTCCATGGAACGCATCAGTTTTTGCGCCCCCATGTAGAGGATGTCGGGGTGATGATGGCTCATATTCACCGGGGTATTCCAGTTAAAACGGTAGCGCTCCTCACCGATGTCGTGTTTGGGGGTTATCCGCTCCGTGCTGTCATCCGAACGGTTTATCCGGAAGTAGTTACCGAACTGGAAACCGGTATATACCAGATTGCTGTTTTCGGGATCGATGGCCACATGCATGCCGTCGCCTCCCATGATCCGTTCCCAGTGAGTATCATCGTAAGGGGTATCCTCCGAAGAGCCGGTAAACACCCCATTGTCCTGCAGTCCGCCATAAATGTTATATGGCGTTTCCATATCCACATTGACCGTGTAAAACTGGCCCACGGGGGCCACGTTGTGCCGAATGAAATTGCTGCCACCGTCGTGGCTTTCATACAGACCGCCGTCATTACCGAGCAGGATATGCTCCGGGTCGGCGGGATCGATCCACATGGCGTGATGATCTACGTGTACAGGCTGGTTCTCGGCTTTCGGTTCCCAGGTTTTCCCACCATCGGTCGATTTGAGTAATGGCACCCCCATGATATAAACTTCGTCGGGATCGTCCGGTGAAACCCGTACCTCTCCGAAATAGTACCCGTAGGTGTAATA
>JAWVZC010000410.1:0-3616 GCA_033722415.1 Balneolaceae bacterium
CATCCCAAAGCCATACTCCCGATCCGGATCGGCGATAAAATCGTCGATCCCAACATCCAGCGTACCGTCCTTAGTTTCTTTATTTTTTATATCATCATTTTTGCCTTGGGCACTCTTTCAATGGCCGCATTCGGCTATGACCTGCTGTCGGCCACGGGGGCCAGTATCGCCTGCCTGGGGAATATTGGTCCGGGATGGGGCGAGTTTGGCCCGACCGACAACTACGCCCAGATTCCATTCGTCGGCAAATGGATCCTGATCTCATTGATGATGATCGGTCGTCTGGAAGTGTTTACGGTGATACTGATCTTCACTCCCACGTTCTGGCGCCAGTAGGGAGCGGCAATTTTACTCTCGTCCTGTCCTCCCCCGGTGTGGAACGTCGCTGCCGATTTCCGTTAACGGAATGTGAAAGCCCCGAATTGAATGCGACAGCAGCCCTTGTCCCGGCTTCTGCCCGCGGTGTGGCCATGGTGGCCATAGGTTCAAGCCGGTTTTACTACCGGAGGTGGGAACGGGCACGGCCGACTGGAGGTCAGTCACGATATTTGTGATGTAATGTGGAAAGGTTGGCATTTATGCCGAGGATAGTTCGAGGCCGAGGAATTTCACGAGTGAATAACTCTGATCTGCTACCGCTTTAATCGCAAAGGCATTGCCTAGAACTCGATCCAGTTCTTCTCCTCCAGCCACTGTATGAGCGCCGGCAGGAACGTCAGGGCGGCCAGCCACGTCATACCGATGCCGATCACCGCCATGGTACCGATCGACTGCAGCCCGGGATGGTTGGTGAACAACAGCCCGGAAAAACCGAGCATGGTGGTCAGGGAGCCGACCGACACATGCTGCCCCGTACTGGAAAGAACCTCCCACATGCTGCGCTTTCCCTCATCCCGAAACCGGTGGGCCAGGTGTACCCCGTTATCCTCTCCGATCCCAAGGATGGCGGGCAGTACGACCAGGTTGTAGAAATTGAACATCATACCGGTAAGCATCATGATGCCGAAAAGCCACAACAGGCCTACCACAAGCGGGAGCATGCCTACCAGGGTCCACCGCAGGGACCGGAAAGAGAACAACATCAGGATAAATACCATCGTAAAGGTGGCCCCTACCATCCACGGACTTTCACTGCGCATAAGCTCCAGCATTTCGGCGGCGATGATCGAGGTACTGGCCGCATAAAATACTTTTCCGTTGTCCAGCTCCGTTCTACCCACATCATTCTTGAAGGCGATCGACTTCTTCCCGTCCGAAAGACCCACACTGGGATAGACGATCACAAAGTTTCCTATCTCGCCCTCACGGTTCAGGAACTGGCTTTTCAGGTAATCCGGAATATCCGCTACCTCGAGCGGCTGCCGGGTCTGGGAAGCCCTTCGCAATTTGTTCAGCTGGGAATCATCCTGGTCCCTGATAAAAGGATCGTTCAACAGTTCCCGAATCTCGGCGATTTTTTCCAATTTTGCCTGGGCGGCCGAATCGGTGGGTGGAAAACGCTCCTGCAACGCTTCCACATCAAGAATGGTCGGACTGGTGGTATCGGACCTCATCCTTTGGCGCAGCTTTTCCAGGATGTGAATCACCTCGTTTTCATTGTCGGCCAGGATATATGCGGGGTTTCTCTTGTCTCCGGAGTATACCTGGCTCTGCACCTCTCTGAACTCCCGATACTCCGGGAATTCGGGCTCCAGGTTTCCGAAATCGTACTGGAAACGAAGGTGGTCGTGATTCCAGATAACTACGGCGGATACAACCAGCCCCAGCACAACGATGGTACGTGAGAGCGGAAAACGTTGAAGTTTCTTGTCACCCGTTTTCTCCGGTTTGTCCTCATTGAGCAGGATCCAGCCAAATCGTTCAAAGATCACCAGCAGGGAGGGCAGTATAAACAACATGCAGAAAAGGGCAAGTAGAATTCCGGTTCCCGCTATAAAACCGAATTCGGAGAAGCCCCTGAACCTGGCCAATACCAGAACGAACAATGCAAACGCGGTTGTGAAGGCACTTACCAGGATCGCAGACCCCGTCTTGTCGTAGGTGGCGAGGAGGGCGTCCAGGATATTCATCCCCCCTGATCTCAGCTCAATATATCGCGCATAGAAGTGGATGCCGTAATCGATGCCCATCCCGAACAGGATCACAAACAAAACGGAGGTCATCGTGTTGAGCATGCCGAGTACGAAATAGGTAATTCCGAAAGTCCACAGCAGGCTGATCAGAAGCGGCACCCCGATCACCAGTACAGGAACCGGCAGCCGCACAATATGTTCCCAGAAGCCGTGACTTTGCTGCTCTTTTTTGCCCTTGCGGTAGCTCAAGTATTTCTTGAAAAAGAAATAAAACATGACCAGCAGGATGACGCTCGAGATCCCCGATGCAAAACTGCTGTACACGTCATTCATGATCGAGTTGATCTCCGCCAGGTGCCGCTTCAAGCGCCCTCCGTATAACACTTCCATCTCCGGGTTGTACGACTGCGGGTTCATGCTGGCCAGAAGCGAATCGTAGGTCGTAAACATCTCCCTGAGGTATGTTAAATCACTTTTTGATCCGGTCGGAAAAAACGTGACGACCATCACGGTACTGTCCTCACTTACCGGGAACTCGGAGGGAATCAACGATTCATAACTCTCTTCGAACCGGCTGAGCTGCTGGTCTTCGGACGAAGTATCCTCCTCTTCCTCAAAATCGATAAAAAACGGGTTGACTTCCTCTTTGGCTTCCTGTATCTCATCTTTGAGATACTCGCGGATCTCTTGCAACTCCTGCGAAGTGGCCAGGTAGAGCGCATTGTCCTTGATGATCCGGGTGTCTTTTCTGAATTCCGCCCTTTTAAAAAAGTAGTTATCAATTCTGTTGCTGTACAGCTGAAGGCTCTTCTTAATAAGGTCTTCGGCAAAAAGTTTGTTGTCCTCAAAACTCGGGGATTGAATGGCCACCTGCATCTCAGACTCCCCTCCCACCGACTCCTGCAGTTTCTCCAGTGCCTGCACATGCTCATTGGACTTGGGAAGCAGGTTGGCCAGGTCGGTGTCAATGGTAAGCCCGGAGGCGTAATATCCCATGATGATCCCCAATACAGTGCATACTCCCAGCACGAGAAAAGGATAACGATAATTGTAGATGACCAGGGGACGGAAAAATGACAATATTTTATTCATGAAGAAGATATCTTCGCATGCGAAAGAAATCGCAAAATTAACGAATTCTTCAATATTTTTTCAGCGGCGAATTTCAACTATCAGATGAGTTTTTTTTTAATTTAAAATCATCGTAGTCGGCCTTTACCCAGGAACCGGTGCTATTGCCATCGCTGAGGATCAGTATCGCCATCGGAGTTTTCGGGGGTTTATCGCCAAAGAACCGTTGGTAATCTTCCACGAGATTGCGCTCGAAGGTGATCCACTGGCCGGTATCTTCCGGACCCGAATGGACGACTAAAATCTGCTGGTTACCGAACAGTTTTGACAAACGGGTCCCTTTTGGAAGCGTGCTGCTCCAGGAATAACGAATCGACTTTGGTACCTTTTTAAACAGGGCGACGCGGCCGAAATCGAACACCACGTAAACACTGGCCACGGAGTCATTGCGATCATCGCTTCCTTCGTTGGCA
>JAWVZC010000411.1:0-3595 GCA_033722415.1 Balneolaceae bacterium
AGCAGAAGATCGGCAGGGGGCAACAGAAACAGATTCAGCTTAATATTGCCCGGCTGCCCACTTATACCAACATCGATCTGCCTGTGCATGTATATCGCGGCAAGAAAGACGGCCCGGTGATTCTGCTCACCGGCGGATTGCACGGCGATGAGATCAACGGCATTGAAATCATTCGCCGCCTGATCGTACGAGATCTGATCACACCGGAAAAGGGAACGGTAATAGCGATACCCCTGGTCAACGTCTACGGATTTATCCAGAATGCACGAGGTGTGCCCGACGGAAAAGATATCAATCGCAGTTTCCCCGGAATAAATACAGGATCGCTGGCCAAGTTGCTGGCCTACACCTTGATGAACGAAATTATTCCGCATGTCGATTTTGGGATCGATTTTCATACGGGAGGAGCTTCCCGTGCCAACTATCCCCAGATTCGATGTACGTTCGATATCGACAAAAATGTGGAGCTGGCCCGCGCCTTCGCCCCTCCCGTAGTCCTGCATTCCAGCCTGATCGAGAAGTCGTTCCGTAAAGCGGCCTACCGAAAAGGGAAACATATCCTGGTGTATGAAACCGGGGAGGCACTGCGGTTTGATGAGTTTGGTATTCAGCTGGCAGTGGAGGGGACCCAGCGCCTGATGAAATACCTGGGTATGCGAAGTTCGGCCCCCGATACCGACCAGCCGACCGAGTTTTTTTCAAAATCGACCTGGATCAGGGCCAAATATGCCGGCCTGTTCCGGCCAAGGGTTACCCTTGGTGACAAGATCAACAAACGGCAGGTTATGGGGCGAATTACGGATCCGTTCGGGAACGAATCATACAACGCGGTGTGTCCCCGCAACGGCCGCATAATTGGCATCAACAACACCCCTGTGGTACACAAGGGAGATGCCCTGATCCATCTGGCCTACGAACCGAAAAACGAGAGTAACCATGACCGATGACATTATCTTTCACCTGGTAACCGCGTCCGACTGGAAATCGAACCAGGACGCGGGCCTTTATAAACCGGAATCACTCGCGGAGGAAGGATTTATCCACTGTTCGACCGGGCAGCAGGTACAGGAAATTGCAAACGCACAATTCAGGGGCGAAAGCGATCTGCTGCTAATCGTCATCGATGTGGCAAGCCTGGAATCCGACCTTAAAATGGAACAGGCCGATGACCGGGATGAAATTTTTCCGCATATAAAGGGGCCCCTTAATATCGACGCGGTAATCGATAAAATAAAACTTGAACCGGAGGAGGATGGATCATTCTTTATCCGGTTTGATGCCCGGGAGTAGGGAAGGAGAGCGGCGGGTTCGCACCGGGGTTGCCGGAAACAGTATTGTGCCCGGTGCCGTTACTCCAGAACAGCATTAATAAGGTGAATCATGCCGTTGTCCGCCCGGATATTGGCCCGGATTATTGTTGCCCCATTTGTCGCCTCATTGATTACGACCTCGTCATTACTTTCCGTGATGGAAAGCACGTGTCCCCCCAGGGTCGGGGCTTTCGACATCGCTACAATTTGCCGTTTGCTCCCCATCCCGGTGATCACGTGATTCATCACAAATCGTTCTTTCCAGTTGGTCGATGACCGGTTGATGCGATCCTGCAGGCTGCCGAGGGCCTCGTCCGTGGGTACAAATATCGTGTAGGGACCTCCCCCCGATAGTTTTTTAGTAAGTCCCGCTTCTTGCACCGTGCGGACAAAGATACTGGCTTCATCGTGTTCCGCCAAAACCTGGTAAAGATCCTGGGCTGTCAGTTCCGCCTGCATAAGGGCAAGGAGGCCCATGAGCAGTCCGGTTGATATGAGGCATCTCCCGCTGTAAGCTCTCATCACACACGTAATTTAGTAGTTTTCCGTCTGGTTCGGTGCGTCTCCTCCTGCAATTAATTTAGAAACTGGGTAAGTATCAACTCTTAAATTGTTTACGAAACCCGTTTGATGGATTCCCTGAGTTGATCAAACACAATGGGCTTTACGAGGTAATCGATATAATTGGTGGATTTTGCCCGTTCAATGGTGGTCTTGTCGGAGTTGCCGGTTACATAAATCACCGGTACGTCGTTGTTATTGCGAATCTGTTTCATCGCTTCAATACCGTCGATGTGGCCCTCGAGCATAATATCCATCAGAATCAGGTCCACCCCCCCGTTTTGGGATATCTCGACCGCTTCTTCCCCGGTTGTTACGCTGTCTTTCACGGAATGCCCCATACGCTCGACCATCCGCATCAACATAAGAGACAGCACGCGATCATCCTCAACAATGAGTATGTCCATAAACAATTGAGCTGCAACTGATCATATTTCGTTTTGCTGACATGATACAGAAATATTTTACAATAACAAGTACTAATAATGACAGCGACATCTCGTGCAGGTTTGTGATCAACAGTGAATGCAAAACGTTGCTGACGGGCATCTCAAATGGGAATCAGGGGCATCGTGCACCATCGGGACGGCTCAACCGGTTTGCCAGGCATGCCCGATCGGGCTGGTTCTGTTCCGGCTTGCGGGGAAGGGGGCGGATCTACGGCGGCCGATGTAGATCATGTAGTCCCACAGGCCCAGATAGGCGTGTTCAATATCGCAAACCTGAGGTATAAAACAGGTGTCCAGCAGAGGCTCCAGCTGCCCGTCCATCCTGACATGATTTTTTTTCATCCAGTTGCGGAACCACCGGTGTCGAGTGCTGTGAAAGTCAACAACCGCAACATATCCGTCGGTGACAAGATCACCGTGAACCTGTTCCAGGATAGCGGGAATGCGGTTGCCCAGCATCGAAAGGGAGTAGGAGAGCAGGATCAGGTTAAATGGTTCAAACTGGTAACGGGGATCGCCATAAGTACCGTGTATCAGTTTTACCTGCCCGTCGTCCTGCATTTTCGCGCGAGCCCGGCGAATCATCTCGAGGGAGAGATCGATCCCGTATATCCGGGCATCGGGAAACAGGTACTCCAGGGTAATCAGGTTTTTACCGGTGCCGCAGCCCACTTCAAGGATACGGGAATTCGGCGGAAGATCGGGAATATGGTACAGAAGCTCTTCACGTCCGAACAGAAAGCTCCACCGTGTCCAGTCATAAATGATGGAGTGAAGCCGGTAGTATCTTTCCAGTTTCTTCCTGTACGGCTCCGTTTTCTGATTCAGTGAGTAGTCTTGTTCCATAACGATTAATGTGCGATTCCCAGGTGCGTGCTGCCGTAGGTTCCGACCCGGTCAGATCGGTGCAGTTTACCCGTCAAGTGCGGTTGAAACGTAATCTTGTCGCGAACCAGGTCGGGAAGAAAATCGGCGTTCTGGCAGGCCGATCGGAACAGTATTTTGGCACCCGGCGCAGCATTATCAAGAATTAATTGCCACTCACGCCGCAGTTCACCCGGGTTCGTGTTGGCCATCCAGTCCTGGTGATCAAGTAACACGAAGTGGGTATAGGAGCCGGGGTTTTGCCGCAGAAACTCCGAGAGGGTCGCGGTATGCAGGGTAATCCGGTCACTTCGGTCAGCAAGGGGGACAAAATTCTCCTTCTTCAGGTATTCCGGGCAACAGCGCGGTGTGTAGGAGCCCGTGATGTACACCCTCCAGAAATAATTATCC
>JAWVZC010000412.1:0-3587 GCA_033722415.1 Balneolaceae bacterium
AGGGGACGTAAAAAATTTCAGCGCCTGTTTCAGCAGGATGCTGTAACCCTTCGAAGCGCATCGGTTGACTTGAGGTTCTGTCTCCTGGCCGGTGCGAACGGCGGTTGCCAAATAGGCTTTATTGTCAGTAAAAGACTCGGCAAGGCCACCAGGCGCAACCGGATCAAACGACTGATGCGGGAGGCCTTCCGGTTGAACCAACATATTTTGACACCTCTTTTTGAACATACCACCAACACTTTTCACGGCGTATTGATTGCCAAATCCATAGACATGGAGTTCGATACCGTTCAAGAACAGGTTGTCGGCCTGCTGCACCGCGCCAGGGAACACCTGTTACCTCTCATGAAACCGGGGCCATGAAATATCTGCTTATCGGTATTGTCCGTCTCTACCAGTTGATTATCTCGCCTTACCTGCCTTCCAGTTGCCGGTACCATCCCACCTGCAGTCAATACGGTATCGAGGCCCTGCGCAGGCACGGTGCTCTCAAGGGCAGCTGGCTTACGATCAGGCGTCTTTTGCGCTGCCATCCCTGGGGCGAGGGAGGCTATGATCCAGTTCCCGGTGCCGAACACGAATTTTCTAACCCTGAAAAAGGATAACTTTTGGATCGCAACACCGCCACCGGACTTATTCTCATTTTTATCATTATGCTGGCCTGGTTTTATTTTACCATGCCCACGCAGGAAGAGATGCGGCGCAGACAGGCCGCGCAGGCCAGGCAAGACAGCATTGCGGCCGCACAGGCCGATACTGTGCGTCAAACTGAGGAAAAGCCGGAACAGGTTTCGGAGAGTGAACCACCCCAGCAGCCACCCCAGTCGGTACGCTCCGCCGATGATGAAACAACGCGCCAGATGGGGATGTTTGCCGAATCGGGTGTCAGTGACACGACCGAACTGAAGGTGGAGACTCCACTCTTCACCGCCGTGTTCACCAACCTGGGGGCGGGGCCTGCTCAATTCACGCTGAAACAGTACGAAACGTGGGACCACCAGCCGGTTCAGATGATCGGCGATACCACCCGTTCGGCCTATACTCTCGGGTTTCTGTCCAATGAGAATTACAATGTAGAAACCGACGGAATACTTTTTGAACAGGTGACTCCCGGTTCTACCATTCGCCTGGAAGATGGAGAGACAAAGGAATTAGAATATGCCCTGAACCTGCAGAACGGCGGTCGAATTTTGTATACCTATACGCTGCGGGGCGGCTCCTACGAGATAGATCTATCCATACAGTTCAGCGGTCTCGAGCGAAATATCATCGGGGGTACGATCGACTTCGGATGGGAACCCCGGCTCCGGTTTACGGAGAAAGACCGCACGCAGGAAGGGTATCAAACATCCGCCTACGTGTATGCGGGGGGCGAGATGGAGCAGTTCATGTTGGAAGAAGCCGGCCGGGAGGAGATGAACGTGAACGGCAATATCGAATGGGTATCCACCCGCACCAAGTTTTTTGCACAGGTGATCGAGCCCACAACCCCCACCGAAGGGGCACTGCTGATAGGGGAGGTGAGCGGCGCCAAAGACAATCCGGCGACCATCCATCACTACCAGTCCTACATTCGCAGCGATATCCCCGACGACGGCATCACCTCCTATCGCATGTACGTCGGACCGCTGGCGTACAATCAGCTCAAGAATTTTGATGCGGCGGCCTACGATATGGTGGACGTCGGGTATTTCTGGATGCGTTGGTTCTCCGACCCCCTGGTTCGCTATATGATTATCCCCTATTTCGGCTTTATAGGCGATTACATGAATTACGGCTTGGCGATCATCTTGTTCGCCGTACTGATCAAGGTGGTGCTGTATCCCCTGACCAAGAAGAGCTACAAAAGCATGGCGGCGATGAAGGAACTCCAGCCGCAGATGAAGGAGATCCAGGAAAAATACAAGGACAATCCGCAGAAACAGCAGGAAGCCACCTTGAAACTCTACAAGAAGGCGAATGTAAATCCGCTCGGTGGCTGCCTTCCGAACCTGCTCCAGTTCCCGATACTCATCACACTCTGGCGATTTTTCCAGAATTCCATCCTGATCCGCCAGCAGGAGTTTTTATGGGCCACTGACCTGTCAGCGCCGGATTACATTTTGAGCCTTCCGTTCAGTATTCCGTTCCTGGGCGATCAGCTCGCCGGATTTGTATTATTGATGACGGGCGCCATGGTTGCGCAAAGCAAGCTGACCGGCGGAATGAGCAGCGGGGGTGCCGGCGGGGGCCAGATGAAGGCCCTCCAATACATGCTCCCGGTCATGCTGCTGTTCATCTTCAACAACTTTGCAGCTGGATTGAGCCTCTACTACCTGATCTATAATATTGTATCGATCGGCCAGCAACTCTGGATAAACAAGCAGATTGACAGCGCAAAAGAGGCCGTGGAAGCGTAAAGATTTTCAGATGCCGGCATCTGGTTATCTGCCATGCATCCGGTTAAATGACTAAGAAAACAGTGACATGCCCAGCATTGCGGATCACCATTTCCCCCGGCTGGTATGGGTGAACGGGAAAAGGCGGCTGTGGAATCCGATCCAGCGAAAGCCTTTGAAGATCAGGCCGGAGGAGCGGGTTCGCCTGCGCATTCTCGATGCCCTGGTGGAGGCGGGCTGGTCGAAGCAACGCATCTCCACAGAAGAAGCCGTCCGGGGAGAAAAACCGGCCGGCGGCAGGGCCGATATGATCTGTTACGATCGTGAGTTTAATCCCAGGATCCTGGTCGAGTGCAAAGCCGAAAGCGTTCCCATCTCACAAAAAGTAGCCGAGCAGACCGCACGGTACAACCGTTCGATCGGGGCCGAATACCTGTTGATGACCAACGGAAATGCGGACCTGTGGTACCGGATTTCAGACCGGGAGGCGATCAAAAGGCTCGAAGGGGTCCCCGGGCTGCTGTCCGTGCCGGAAGAGCGGCCGATAAGAGAGTTTTCATATTGGAACGCCCGCGGGATGGCCGGAGAGCGGGCACAACCGAAACTCAGAATCCTCCTGACAGAAATTTTAAACCACTACTGGCAGCAATCAGCCGGAGACAACCGCTTTTTGAGTTTTGAAAACAGTCCCTTCGAATTTGAGCTGGCCCACTATTTCCGGATTTTTACCTGGGGGGAGTCCCGTAAAATAGCGGTTAGCTTTTTAAGCACCCCGGCCGGGGACACACGGCTGGTTGCACTGTTTAACAGGGAGCAGAAAACCATCGGGCTCGTTGAGGTCGATGTTGACCGGTTGTATGCCGGGGATAAACCCAGTGGTATCCTCTACTCGCCCGAAGGGGAAACGCGATTCGATGGCCGCCAGATCCTGCCGCTGGCCGAAGATGCCGATGCCGGGGAACTGGTCTCAGGCCTGCCGGATACGCTCTGTACGCTGTTCAACCGCACGGTGCAGGGGTGAGCCGGGCAGGCCGTGTGAAACGAGTATAGGGTAATTTTCTGGTCTTATGAGACGGGAGACGATTCATCATTTTCCTTTTACCATTTATCCTGTAACTTCTTATTCATTCTAATACAGACCGATCGATTTCATGAGAAAACTCCATCGCGAGAAATTGCTCTCTCTTTTTGAGGAGGGCCAGAACGCGG
>JAWVZC010000413.1:0-3578 GCA_033722415.1 Balneolaceae bacterium
AAAACGAACTGCTGGACAGCTATACCCTGAACCGGATTGCCAGGGAGGGGGTTATCGAGTCGGAGGAGGTTGAGTCGTTCGATCTCGGGCTCAGGTACGATTACGATCCATCTCGGTTGAAACAGCTCAACGATGAACAGCAGCTGGCTCTCGAATCGATATTAGAGCGGGTTGAGGAGCAACGGTACGCCAGTTTTCTACTCTATGGAATTACGGGCAGCGGCAAAACAGAGGTCTACATCCATGCACTCCGGGAGGTATTAAAACAGGGCAGGGGAGGTTTGGTACTCGTTCCAGAAATTGGGCTGACCCCACAGATAATCAGGAGATTTTACCAGGTATTCGGCGACCAGATCGCTGTGCTTCACAGCCGACTGTCGAACCGGGAGCGGTACAACGCCTGGAGAGCTTTGCATATGGGAGAAAAGCGTATCGCGATCGGGGCCCGGTCGGCGTTGTTTGCCCCCGTGCCGAATCTGGGCCTGATTGTGGTGGATGAGGAGCACGATGCCTCGTACAAACAGGAAGACCCTGCCCCACGCTACCATGCACGGGACGCTGCCGTCATGCGGGCATCGTTCAATGATGCGGTGGTTGTGATGGGATCGGCTACCCCCAGTATGATTGCACTGCATGGGGCCCGTAAAGGAAAATCGGAGTTGTTGTCGCTGGGCCGGCGTCCGCTCCAGGCGAAACTGCCTGAAGTGCACGTGGTGGACTTGAAACAGTACCGCTCGGCAATGAAAGGTCCGCTGGCCGTCCCGCTTTACGATGCGATCGGATCGTCCCTGGCCCGGGATGAGCAGTGCATTTTGCTTTATAACCGTCGCGGGTACGCTTATTTTCTGCAATGTGAAGAGTGTGGGCGTATTCCGGAATGCCCCAACTGTTCGGTCAGTCTTACCTTCCACAAAAACCGGAATCAGCTTCGCTGCCATTATTGCGGGTTTTCAACCCGGGCGGATGAAAAATGCAATGAATGTGGTGGAGAGATCAGGTCGATCGGAAGTGGAACCCAGCAACTGGAAGAGCAGATTGGAGACCTGTTCCCGAATGCCGAGACCTTGCGGATGGATTTTGACACCACGTCAGGGAAAAATGCGCACGATGCCATCTTAAGCCGCTTCGGCCGCGGGGAGGCCGACCTGCTGGTTGGAACGCAGATTGTTGGAAAAGGTCTCGACTTTCCGAATGTTACGGTAGTGGGGGTAATACAGGCAGATACCGAACTGGCGTTTCCCTCATTCCGTTCGGGGGAGCGGCTTTTTCAATTGCTGTGCCAGGTGGCGGGAAGGTCCGGCCGGGGGGATAAGGAAGGGGTCGTATATTTTCAAACCTGGCAGCCCGATCACCCGGCCATCCAGGCAGCCAAAGAGCACAGCTATCGCACTTTCGCAAAGCGCGAGCTTTCTTACCGGAAAAGCTTGAACTACCCTCCCTTTTCCCGCATCATCCGGTTTACATTCAAGGGAAAACAGGAAAAACGGGTCCAGCAGGTGGCGGCGGTTTTCACCGAATGCCTCACGAAAACCGGACGGAATCTGCCGGCACTCGGCCCCTCTCCGGCCACCTTAAAGAAGGTACAGCAGTATTACAGGTGGGAGACACTTGTCAAAATTCCCACCGGATGGAGGGCTGATGCTATTGAAAAGCTGCTCGATGGTGTTTTTGAGAGTTATGAAAAGATCAAACCTCCCCGAACGAGCAGCGTGCGTATTAATGTTAATGTAGATGCAATGGAATGAACATGGCAATCGATTCCGGGAACATTTATCTGTAGTGTACAAGATCTCCCGTCCCGTTCGGTCGAAAGCAGAAACGCTAGCGGGATCTTTGCAGCCGGTTTACACAGCTTGTTTCCGCCGGACTGCGGATTAATTACTAAAGTACAATAGTGGATTCCTTATGGGTGAAGAAAGAGTAAAACTGGCCGACAGTCAGGAGGAAGTGCAGTATTTTATGAAGAACATACTGAAAGATCTGCACGCACTCGACAAAATGTTGAAAGGCGACTGGTTTGAGACCGAACCGATCCGCATCGGCGCCGAGCAGGAGTTGTGCATTGTAGACCGCCAGGCTAAAGCTTCCCCTACGTCGATGGAGATCCTCGAGAGGCTGGAGGATTCCAATTCATTTACGACCGAGTTTGCCAAATTCAATCTTGAAATTAACCTTACGCCAATCGAGTTTAACGGCGATTGCCTGTCGCGCATGGAGCAAAACCTCTCGGATCGGATCGACACGGTGCGCGAAGCAGCCGAGGATGTAGGCAGCGAGATTCTTCTGACCGGTATCCTGCCCACCATCCGCAAGGCGGATATTGATCTGAAAAATATGACGCCGCTGCAGCGTTACCGGGCACTTTGCCAGGCAATCAACAAGTTAAGAGGGGAGGAGTATGAACTTCGAATCCAGGGTATGGATGAGCTGTTGATGAAGTTTGATTCCCCGTTGCTGGAGGCCTGCAATACCGGGTTCCAGGTCCACCTCCAGGTCACGCCGGATGAATTTGTGGAAAAATACAATATTGCCCAGGCGATTACCGGTCCTGTGCTTGCCTGTGCCGTCGGGTCCCCGATCCTGTTTGGCAAGCGGCTCTGGAGTGAGACGAGGATCGCCCTGTTTCAGCAGTCAGTCGATACCCGCCAGGTCGTCAATCACCTACGGGACAGCAGTCCGCGGGTCACATTCGGAAACGAATGGGTGAACAACAGCATATTGGATATATACCAGGAAGATACGGCCCGTTACCGGGTATTGTTGAGTTCCGAAGTGGAAGAAGACGTCGAGAAAAAAATGAAGGAAGGAGAACCTCCCTTCCTCACCGCGCTTCAGGTGCACAATGGTACCATCTACCGCTGGAACCGTCCCTGCTACGGGATCAGCAACGGTAAAGCACATCTCCGCATAGAAAATCGGGTATTCCCCTCCGGTCCCACCATAACCGACGAAGTGGCCAACTCCGCATTTTGGCTGGGATTGATGAACAAAATGGAGGATTATCATCCCAAAATTTCGGAACAGATGGATTTTGACAAGGCCCGTATGAATTTTGTGGCTGCATCCAAGCTCGGTCTGGATACCACTTTCCACTGGTTTGATCAGCGCCGGGTCAATGCGGTTGACCTGATCACCGAGGAGCTGCTGCCGATGGCCCGTGAAGGTCTGGAAAAGGCGGATATACGCAAGAGCGACATCGATACCTACCTGGAGATTATAGATGAGCGTACCCGATCCGGGCAAACGATGTCGTACTGGATAGTTGACAATTATACTTCGCTGCTAAAGGATAGGAACTCAAAAGAGCAGAGCCTGGCTACGATTACCACCTCGATGCTCAGGTATCAGAAAAAGGGCGAACCCGTCCACAAATGGGGGCGGGCGAGGATGGGAGATCTAAAGCATTGGCAGCCATCCGGCCTGCTTGTAGAGGAGTTCATGACCACCGATCTGTTTACGGTACAAAAAGACGATATCATCGAGTTTACCGCCGACCTCATCGACTGGCGGCGTATACGTTATGTGCCCGTCGAAGATGACAAGAAGCACCTGGTGGGATTGGTTACCATGCGACAGCT
>JAWVZC010000414.1:0-3559 GCA_033722415.1 Balneolaceae bacterium
GGGCAGCCGGACAGATCGAGCAGTGGTACGGCCCGCAGCGTCCCAATCACTTTTCCAGCACCTTTCTGCGAGCCGACTCGCTGGGTCCCCGGACAATTCCGGAACTTCAATCGATCATTGCTGATACGGCCTACAACGATCTAGTGCGGGCCACATCGGCCTGGTACCTGGGACAGTTCCGGACCCGAGAAAGCCTGGATATCCTCGAAGGATTCATACATGACCCGAGTCCGCTGGTCCGAAACAGCGTAGCCCGTGCGCTGGCAGCGTTCCCGCCCGAAATGAAACGGCTTCCGCTGCAGGATGCCCTTGACGATTCCATTCGATCGGTCCGGCTGGCGGCCGCAGAGGGGCTTTCCGAATTTTCGGTCCAGGATATCGCTTTTCACCTGAAGGAGGCATTCCAAACGGCAATCGAGGAGTATGAAACCTACCTGGCGACCAACCAGTACTTTCCGCGCGGGCAGATGAACCTGGGTCAGTATTACGAAAAGCGGGGAGAGGTCGACCGTGCGATGGAAGCCTACCGGAAAGCGATTGAAAAAGATAATCATTTCAATGCCGCCCGCATCAATCTCGCGTACCTGTATAACCAGCGGGGAGAGAACCAGGAGGCTGAGAGACTGCTCCAAACGGTTATCGGGCAGGAACCTTCGTACGGGCCGGCCCACTACTCGCTGGCGCTTCTCCTGGCCGAGATGAACCGCATCGCGGATGCCCTGCCCCATTTCGAGCAGGCGGCTTCCCTGATGCCCAATCACCACCGCGTGCGCTACAACTGGGCCATCTCACTCCAGCGGCTCAACAGACCGGAAGATGCCGAGCAGGCGTACCTTGAGGCGATTCGTATTGCCCCCGAAAACCCCGATTACCGGTACGGTATCTGCACGCTTTATATCCAGCAGCAGCAATTTGCACAGGCCCGCACCCATGTTCAACAGCTGATCGATCTCGATCCCGATAACCAGCGGTACCGGCAGCTCGAGAACATGATTCGCGAGAGGCTGAATAACTGACCGTCAGGCAGGTCACAGGGCGATTACCGTATTTCATTAACGACGGCAGAACGCAGACTTCACTTTGCGCGCTGGTTGTTAAAAATGAAGGTTAGGGTGTTCTGGTACCAAAGCGGTACCGGGTTTCCGATTCATACGTTTGCCCGGTTGCAGGATCACGGAAGGGAAATTCGGTTCGTTCGGGGCGTTCGGGAAGCCCTGTGTTTCCAGGCAGAAGGCACAATGTTTGGTAAACGGTTTCCCATCAGGACCTGAGTGGCTGCCATCCAGCAGATTTCCGGTATATAGCTGAACAGCCGGTTCGGTGGTAAAAACCTGGAGCTCACGGCCGCTTTCGGGATGCCAGGCAGTACCCACTCTGCGCAGTGTACCGGGATCTCCATTAATCACGAAGTTATAATCATATCCCCCATCCAACTGTTCGAAACGCTCCCCGATAGCATGCGGCTACCGGAAATCTACGGGCGTGCCTTCAACCGGACGGATTCCGCCGGTCAACACCAAGTCGTCCCGTTTCGGTGTGTACCTGTCGGCATTAAGCTGCTGCATGTGGTCATGGATAGTGTTAGCAACATTCCCCGACAGGTTAAAGTAGCTATGATTGCTCAGATTGACCGGTGTAGCCCTGTCTGTAGCAGTATGGTACCTGATCGTCAACTCACTGTCATCCGTCAGCCCGTAGTATATTGTCACGTCAAGATTGCTGGGGTATCCCTCCTCGCCGTCCCTGCTGAGGTATTGTAGTTTTAACCGGTCTTGGATTATCTCGGCATTCCACATTTTTTTGTCAAACCCCTCGAGCCCGCCGTGCAGGTGATTTTGGCCCTCATTGGCGGTCAGGCTGTACGTAGTGCCATCAAGCGTGAACGTGGCGCCATCCATTCTGTTGACACAGCGTCCCACAACAGCACCGAAATAGGGATGTTCTTTCAGGTACTGGTCCAGCGAGTCAAAACCCAGTACTACATTTTCGTGAATACCGTCTCTATCCGGCGTAACGACGGAGGTTACAATACCCCCGTAATTAATGATCTGTACGGTGGTTCCGTGATCATTGGCCAGGGTAAACCGGTATACCTCCCGGCCATCCGGCATCGTTCCGAAACGTTGCCTATCTATAGTGATTGATCTATGCATGGCAGTAGTTCTGTTGGTATGAGTTCACCACTGCCAGGCGCCACCATCAGCATCCTGCAGCGGAATGAAGCCTGAAAGGTACATAAAATTTTGGGCGACCGAGAATGGAACCCTGAGAACCGCAGGTACTGTGATATTCGGGAGAGATTTATCTTTCATTTCGAAAAAATGCACCGGTTTCATTAACGAAATCTCTACTTCAGGCCCCATATTTTCTCCACATAAGGACTACTCCGGGCATTTCGTGCCGGCATAACCGGTGATGTACCAAGACGCGTGCTTCAGAAAGCATCCCGATACCAGGCGGTCGAAAACGTGGTTTGGGTAACGGCGTCCAGCCTACCCAATCAAAGGAACGGGCCGCGTTAGCCAGAGGAATAATCAGATGCTCGAAGCATAAATGCAATTGCTCAAATTCTCGGTAAAATTAGTATGTTTGATGTGAATAATCACGAAAAATCATCCACTTAATCTATGTCCAGAATTATCATCGGAGTAATGGGACCCGGTAACGCTGCCCCGGAAGAATATTCCACGGCTGAAGAACTTGGAAAAAAGATCGCCGAAGCAGGCTGGGTGCTGCTGACCGGAGGGCGCAACGCGGGTGTAATGAGTGCTGCATCACACGGGGCGAAACAGGCAGGCGGACTGACAGTGGGTGTTTTGCCCGGTGACGATCGTTCCGACATGTCGCCTGATGTTGATATCCCTGTAGTGACCGGGATCGGTAGCGCCCGTAATAACGTAAACGTGCTTAGCTCTGACCTGGTTTTCGCCTGTGGCGTAGGGATGGGAACCATCTCAGAGGTACTGCTGGCGGCGAAAGCCGGAAAACAGGTGATTTTACTGAACCAGACCCCGGCGTCCAAAAAGTTCCTGGAGGATTTTAATTCCGATCGAATCCATTTTGCCTCCGGTGTTTCCGGGGCGATTCAAAAAGCCAGGCAACTGCTGTAACTAACAACAGGAGGCTTCACAGTACCCCCCCCCGCATAGCGGTTCAAATGAGCCGGTTTACAGATTGGGGAGTTCGGTTTCCTGGACGTTGAGACGCCCCGACTTCGATTCCTTCTGCTGCCGGCTACAAAAAATTAGGTCCAGGGTATCTGACCTTGACTTTAACCCGTTTAACATTTACTATTTATTTAGTATTAAATTATTAGTATAAATTTCTGTTTATGAAAAAATCACTGACGCCAGTCACTGGCTGATGCTTGACAAGCCGGCCGAACTGAACGAGCTTCTCATCGAGTTTTTGACCGAATCATCCCCCAGCGGCTGACATCGCGGACTTAGGCGTGGAACTCATTTTCAGTCGACAATCCTTCCTTGATCATCCAACTGGTCTACAGAAGCGGTGTGATAGATACACTCTCTACATTCAGCAGGTCGCTACTGACAGCTAC
>JAWVZC010000415.1:0-3529 GCA_033722415.1 Balneolaceae bacterium
ATTTGGTGTGTGTCAGATTATCAAAAAAATCATACATGGTGATAAAGACATTCAATAAATTACCGCAAGACCACAGGCTACTAGACTACAAGGATCACAAATTTATTATAGGCCAACGTTTATGACAGACTGGGTCCTGTTTGCCAACCGGGTGGGACAGGTCGAGATGCCGAGGCTGGATCACCTCTTCGGCGGTTACAACTATCGGCTGCCGCTGCCCGGCGCGGTGATCAAGGACGGCATGCTGCACGCGAACGTGGCATTTCCCGGACTCGCCATCCGATATACCACCGACGGCACCACCCCGGGTATGGATGCCGCACTCTACCGCGAACCGGTCCGGGTGGATGGGCCGGTGAAATTACGAACGTTTGACACGAGAGGAAGGGGAAGCCGGACGGTGACGCTCAGCAGGTAACAGCAGGGTTGATTCCATATCGGCATCCGGGTGGTTGTACACCTCGCTTCAGCATAATGTTACGCAGCGGTAATCCTGGTTCCCTGCGCTACTGTCGGGACGCCTTGCATACAAGCCAATTACTTGGTGAGAAAAGCAGGTTAACTGCCCCTGAATGATTCGGGATGATCGGGCAGGCTGGGAAGTGGGGCCTCACAAAGACCTTTTTCCCAGTGAATACCGAAGCGCCGCAAAGGAGATGATGCAAACCAGCAGCCAGGTTGCGCCTTCTGACCAAAAGCCGAACAGGAACTTGCCCACGAGGAAGAGGACGGCGTACACCATCGTGACGGTGGAGAGCAAACTCAGGACCGAGTACTTCCAGTTCATCCTTTTCGGCTCCACCTCCAGTTGACGGTAAACCGGCCCCCAGCCCAGGCCCGGCCGGATGTTCCGGCAAAATGACCTGAGTCGTTCGGAGTCGGTCGGACGGGTTAAGAAGGTGACGAGCAGCCAGGCCGCGGTGGTAGTGCCAACGGTGATAAAGAAGCTGTTTGGGAATGCGATCACCCACACAAACTTGACGAGGGTATAAACCACCAGCGGAACCACCGTCGCCGTAATTTCGCTCCATACGTTTACCCGCCACCAGTACCAGCGGAGGATCATCACAAGTCCCAGGCCGGCGGTGCCTTCCAGTACCACCATCCAGACTTCCGATATCGACTCAAAAAGGGTGGTGGCATATAGCGAAAGCAGCATGATCAGGATCGTGGAAATCCGGCTGACGAGAACATAGTGCTGCTCCGATTGCTCTTCGGAGGCAAACGATGCGGGCCGCTTTAAAAACCGCTTGTAGAAATCGTTCACCAGATAACTTGCTCCGAGGTTCAGGAAGGTGGAAATCGTGCTCATATAGGCAGCCAGCAGCGACACGATAAGCAGGCCCTTCAGGCCCACCGGGGCGAAATCGTTGATCGCCATGACGTAACCGAGCCGGGCGTTCTCCCGGGTCAGCTCCGGGTAGAGCAGGAGCGCCGAAAGCCCGACCAGGATCCAGGGCCAGGGGCGGACGGTGTAGTGCATTACCTGGAACAGCAGGGTCGCCCAGAGTGACTCCTTCTCCGTGCGTGTGCTCATCATCCGCTGGGCGACAAAGCCCCCGCCGCCCGGTTCTGCTCCCGGATACATGCTGGCCCACCACTGGATGCCGACGTAGGCCAGCAGGGTACCTGCCGAAACTGTAAGTGTACCGGCAAGATCTCCCGTACTCCCTGATGCCGCAAGGTCCGGGAAAAAACGCAGTGTCCCCCCGGGCAGTCCGGCGCGCAGCCCCTCGATGCCGCCGACCTGGTCTGATGAAATAACGATGATTGCCAGCGCCACGGACCCGATCATTGCCAGCACGAACTGGATCACGTCGGTAAGCACCACCCCGATAAGGCCGGAAAGCGTGGAGTAGACGGCGGCTATGGCCATGGCGGCGGCGACGAACCACAACACCCGGTCGGCGGGGATGTCGAATAGGACGGTCAGGATCGAGATCAGCGCGATATTAACCCAGCCGATAAAAAGCGTATTCATCAGAAGCCCGAGGTATACCGTTTTGAGTCCCCGCAGGAAGGCCGCCGGTTTTCCGCTGTAGCGTATTTCGATAAATTCGATCTCGGTTAGAATGCCGGCCCGCCGCCAGAGACGTGAGAAAAAGAGGGTCGTCAGCATGCCACCCACCAGGAAGTTCCACCACAGCCAGTTACCCGAAATGCCGCTGTTGTGAATCAGTTCGGTCACGGCCAGCGGGGTATCGGCGGCAAACGTGGTGGCCACCATCGAGAGCCCGGCCAAATACCACGGCATGTTGCGGCCTCCCAGGAAAAAGCTGGACATATCGCGCCCGGCCTGCCTGCGGAACCAGTACCCGATGGCCAGCACAACGGCCGCGTACAGAAAGATGACGAGCCAGTCTAACAGCGCGATATCCATTGCAGATCAGGCTAGTTGGGTTGGAGATTTGTAATCTGTCCTGCTATACGGTTCAGCAATGGGCCCGGCTGGTAAAAGAGAAAACAGCCATATTGATACCCGTGTGATCAGTCCAGTCGGGCGGTGCCGAGCCGGCAGGCTGGTCCCGGTCAAATCCATCCTCAGTCAGCCGGCGGGAGAGTCAGACCAGGTGCACCTGGTCCCCAAGTTCACTGATCAGCAGGTCGTCCTGCGGGTACCCGTGCCCGAGATGCTGGCGGAATCCCTCCCCGAAGTCGACATCCGCCAGACTGCCCCGCTCTGCTGAAAGCTGCTTCATATTCTCGGTATACTGATCCATCCCGTGGTGATCCAGCAGCCACTGCCGCTGGCTGTCGTGGCATTTCAGCATCGCCTCCTTGGTGCCGATCACCGAACTGATATCGACCACGATTCCCGGTTCAATTGCCTGCCCGAATTTGTTCTTTCCCTCCATCGGGTCCATGTAGTACAGATGGGGAACATGGAAAAACGGCGGCACATTACCCGTCGCAATATTTTTCATGCCGGCGGTAAACACCGCTGTTTGCACCAGTTTGCTGCTCATCTCATGATCCACCATGTAACAGGAGGGACTCATCGCAAAAACCAGCGCCGGGCGTACCCTCCGAACCAGTTTAACGACCTCGCGCAGGCTGTCCTCATCGTACATGACAAAACCGTCCCTCATCTCCAGGCAGTGATACCCGGCATCCAGCATATCGGCTGATTTTTCCGCTTCTGCCTTCCGGATACTGCTGATTTTTTCGGGACTCAACTCCCGCGTACCGCAATCCCCGGCGGTCATCGTCGCCATCTCGATCGTCCATCCCCGTTTCCTTAAAAGTGCCAGCGTGCCCGCGCAGAGGAATTCGATATCATCGGGATGCGCAACCACGGCCAGTGCCACGTTCCTGCTGTTTTTTTCGTCCATAATTCGCTGATCTATTAATGTAGTTTATACTGAAAAAAACCACATTGTTGTAAATACCTTTTTGGGATGGCCGATGACAAACAATGACCGATCGCTAATCACTGTTCACTGAAATATCCCCGGTATTGCTCACAAACGAGATACGGCTCCCGTCCGGCGACCATGAGGGCACGTTGATCGTTCCCTGGCCACCGTAG
>JAWVZC010000416.1:0-3519 GCA_033722415.1 Balneolaceae bacterium
CCTCCACCGCTTCGGCGCCGCTGTTGCAAAGGAATATCTTTTCCAGGCCGAACATCGTCGCCATTTTTTCCAGCAATTCGGCCTGTTGACGGCTGTAATAGATGTTGGAAGTATGCATCAATTGCCCGGTCTGTTCCTGGATAGCCCGTACTACGGAGGGCGGGCAGTGGCCGAGGCTGTTGACGGCGATACCGGCCAGGAAATCGATATATTCGTTTCCATCCATATCCCAGACACGGGTGCCCTCGCCTCGTTCCAGGACGATCGGCAGTCGTTTGAAGACGTTGAAATAATATTGTTCGGTAATTTCGCGAATCTGTGATTCTGTCATAGGAATGTGATATTTTGGGGCTCGTTCGACGCTAAAGATAAACAGTAAGAGTTAAGAATCATATAGATAAATGAGTTTTGACATCAGCCGGATACACCGGGCCGCGATGGATATTGCGCGTCTGGGCGGTGTTCACACCCTCAACTATTTCCGCAACTCGTTTGAGGTTGAGCTGAAAGACGACGACTCTCCGGTTACGGTTGCCGATCGCGAGGCGGAGGAGATTATGCGGGAGGAGATCCGTAAACGGTTCCCGGATCACGGCATTGTGGGAGAAGAGTTCGCACCCACCAACCCCGACAGCGCAATACAGTGGATTCTGGACCCGATCGACGGCACGCGCTCTTTTATTCACGGGGTACCCTTATATACCACCCTGATCGGCGTGCTGTTGGAGGATGAACCGAAAATCGGGATCATACACGCTCCGGCCCTCGATGAAATGTGTGAGGCCGCGGCCGGCAAAGGTACCCGGCTCAACGGGAAAACCTGTAAGGTCCGAACCTGCAGTGAACTCTCCCGTGCCACGTTTCTCTCCACCGACGTAACGACGCCGTCAGAAGTAAATTTCGAACGGCCTTTTCGCGAACTGCTGCAAAGCACCCGGTTGCACCGGACCTGGGGGGATGCCTACGGCCATATGATGGTGGCCTCCGGGCGTGCCGACCTGATGTTTGACCCGGTGTTGAATATCTGGGATGCGGCTCCGTTGTATACGGTGGTCAGGGAAGCCGGCGGCGTGTTTTGCGATACCGAGGGGCGCGAAACCATACAGACCGGCAACGGGTTTTCCTGTAGCCGGCCCCTGTTTGACCCAGTAGTTGAAATATTCAAAAAATATCGGAAAAACGGATAATGTCACCCACAAAATTATTCACCTATTTCACATCGATTTTCATCATCGTGGTTGGAGTCAATCCAGGATACGGGCAGTCTTTCGATTATTCCCGGTTTCCCAAACTGGACTTCAGCTTCCGTCATCTCACGCTTGAACTGAAAGTGGATGCCGGCAGCCGGGTGCTGGAAGGGAGGGCTTCGTATCGTTTAGAAGCCAATATTGGCGGAGTTGAAAACATCATACTTCACGCCGCTCATATGGATATTGAAGAAGTCGAACTCGATGGACGCCTCGCCGAATTCCACATGGAAAACGACTCTCTGATTATCCGGATGAGTGAGGCATCCCGGAAGGGCCGGTCGCATGAAGTGACGATATCATATAATACCGAACCGGTCTTCGGGGTCCATTTCGAGGAAAACGGCACCGTATGGTCCTCTTTCCTTCCGTTGACCACCCGGCACTGGATTCCCGTTGTCGATCACCCCAGGGTGAGTTTTACGACTGAGATTACCCTCTCGACTCCCGGGGACCATGCCGCCCTGGCCCCTGGACAGAAAGTCACAGAAGAGATCACTTCGGTGGAGGAGAAGCGGACCACCTGGAGCAGCCGGCGGCCGATTCCTGCCTCCTCGCTATGGTTTGCAACGGGACCGTTCCGGGTTGAAGAGACTTCGTTCGGAATCAAGAAAATTCACGTTTCCGGATCCGCACCCCCTCAAACCAAACAGGATATGCTTGCAGAGAGCTACCGGGAGGTCCGGAATGCGGAAAACCGGCTCGGCATCGAATATCCATTTGAGAGCCTGCACCTCGTGCTTTTGGAGGATCATCGCTGGGAGGCAAAACCGTACGGGGCGGGCGTTATCCATATTTTCAAGAACCGGGGAGATTTGTCCGGCCAGCTCCGGCGCGGGATTTATGCCCAGTGGTACGGGGTGTTTCAAAGAGAAGAGCAGTGGGCCGATGCAGAGGCGATGAATCTTTACCAGACGGCTGTCCATTATCGGCAAGGGGAGGAAACGTCGATGGCCCTCTCCGATTCATTACAACCGGAGGTATCCGTGAATCCCTATAGGGTATTCGGGCCGCGACACTGGAACCTGTGGCAGAAATTCTATGGTGCCTGGGATGATTCTACCTGGAAAGCGATCATAGAGCAAGGTATAAACGCGGGATTGACCGAGGGTGATAGGGTGAGAACATGGAAAGATTTCGCTTCGCAGTGGTATCGCGAGAGCGGCCAACCGTGGCTGCAACCTCCGAAGATATCGTTTCAGGGCGATTCTGTTTTAACAGATTCGGTCCGTTACCGTGTTGAATATCATTATGACGGGATGAACGACCGGCTTGCCTTGAGCTTTCAGGCCGTTCAATCGCCGGTATCGGAGCTGGTGACGTTACCCCTGGTTCAATACATCGGCAACCGGACCGATACGCTGCAAGTGACCTTTACAGGTCGCTCCGATTCGGTTTTGATCAATCTCGATCCCAGCGTGTCTTACGTCGCCATTGACGCTTCCGATTTCGACAAATTAACCTTCGAGGAAAAAAAGCCGGTTCCAATGATATTGAATCAGCTGCGAGGCGCCGATTCGCCGTCGGGCAAGGCGGCAGCGGCACGTCAGCTGGCCCAGCACACGGACAATCCGGATCTGCAGCTGGCTATCATGGATATGCTGTCCAGGGAGAAGGATCCGCAGGTCAGGGCCGCCCTTTACTATGCCCTTGGCGAGATTACGGGCGGAGCACAGGGAACCGAGCAGATTTTTTTGGACGCCATACGCGAAGACAGTCCGGTTGTACAGGCCGCCGCCGCAAGAGCCCTTCAACATTACCGGAACAACGATCAGGTCGTACTCGCCCTGCACCGGTACGCACTCAGAACCCGTCGCCCCGACCGCTTCCGGCTGGCACTGAACAGCCTGGCCTCGGCCGGAGATTTAACTACTCTGCGTGAATTTTCACGCCAGGTTATGAATGAAGACAGCACGGGGAATCGGGCTATTCAGGTTTTAACGCAGTTTGCGGGACATTTGGATCGTGAATACCTGGTCAAAAACCTGGGAATTCTGACAGGTACCGGTTATTCCTATGCCATTCGCTCCGATGCATTGAAGGGACTGGCCCGGCTGCAAGAGGTCGATGCCGAGGTCCGCTCCCTTCTGAAAACCCTGGCCGGGGACCGGGATCCGAGAATTCGCCTGTTGACGGTGAGAGCAATTGACAACCTGGAATCTGAAGATTTGCAAAAAATGCTCCGGGCACGGATACCGGAAGAGTATGACGGACGCGTATATTTTGAGATCAGGAGGGCCGTGGAAGGATCCTGACCGGCGCCAGGCAGATA
>JAWVZC010000417.1:0-3496 GCA_033722415.1 Balneolaceae bacterium
AACAGTTTCTGAAAATTTTCGGCGATCGTACTATGCTGCAGGACACGGTGGAACGCATCGCACCGGTCATTCCTCCCGAGAGAGTATGGGTGATCACCAATGAGCGATACATCCGGCTGGTCAAGGAACAGCTGCCCGACGTACCCGATTCCAACATCATCGGGGAACCGGTAGCCCGAAATACCGCGCCCTGTGTAGCGGCCGCTGCCACCCTGTTGCGGGATAAGGACCCCGAAGCGACAATGGTTGTACTGCCTGCCGACCACAGCATCAGCGATCCCGATACATTCATATCCATACTGGAAACCGCATCCCATAAAGCAAACCAGGACGATGCCCTTATAACCATCGGTATCCGACCTGATCGACCTGAGACGGGTTACGGCTATATCGAATTCAGCAAGGATTCCGATGAAACCGTTAAAGGCCATGAGGTCAAGAAAGTCGTACAGTTCCGGGAAAAGCCCGATCTTAAAACAGCACGGCAGTTTATATTTTCCGGCAATTTCCTTTGGAACAGCGGCATGTTTGTCTGGAAAGCATCCACCATAGCCGGTCAGTTTAAGAAACATCTCCCCGAGGTCTATAAGCAGATGGAACAGCTGGAACCCTCAGTTGGAACAGAGAAACAGGAAGAGGCGGTCAATGATTTCTATGAGAACTGTCCCTCCATCTCCATCGATTACGGCATCATGGAAAAGGCAGAGACCGTCTACGTGGTCCCCGGTGAGTTTGGCTGGAACGACGTGGGCAGCTGGCGCGCCGTGTATGATCTGCGTGAAAAGGATGAACAGGGCAATGTCATCCAATCGGATACCGCTATTCTGGAATCCTCCGAAAACAACCTGGTGCACAGTGAGAACAAAAAGCTGATCGCACTGGTCGGGGTGGAAAATCTGGCCGTAGTGGAAACCGAAGATGCCATTCTGGTGTGCAATCTCGATGAATCACAAGGCGTGAAACAGATCGTGGAGACCCTTAAGAAAAATAAAGACCTCGAAAAGTACCTGTAAAATTATGGAACACGGATAAGGCAGATCGAACGGATTTAAAAGGTATTAATAAGTCCCGGTTAAATCTGTTTAACCCGTTAAAAACCGCGTCAAACCGGGTTCTATCCCACCTCGACGATGAGCTGATCATAGGCTAATTGCACATGATCCGGCAGCTTTTTGTTGCTCTCCTCATGGTTGACATAGGAGTTCATGTGGATCAGGTAGGTTTGGGGAATTTCCAGCTCCTCTGCCAGTTCGGCTGCTTCAGGAATGGTCAAATGCGTGGGATGTTCCGGCTCCCATCGAAGGCCGCTCAGCACAAGCAGCTCAGAACCCCTGATGAGATCCTTGGTACTGTCAGGAATCGATTTGACATCCGTAAGGTAGGAAATATCATCAATCCGAAATCCCATCACCGTCACATCACCATGGTGAGCAGGCAATGGAGTGATAAACACATCCTGAAATTCAATGGCTCGCTCCAGCACATGAATGTCCAGGGAAGTTGAACCGGGATAGCGATTGGGACCGAACATATAATCAAAACGCGAGCGAATGGCTTCTTCAGCCTTCTCCGTGGTATACAACGGAATACTCTGATTCTGTTTGTAGCAGAAAGGACGAAGGTCATCCAGGCCTGCAATATGATCCATATGTTCGTGGGTGATGAGCACCAGGTCTACGGTATCAAGCCCAGCTCGAATAGTTTGCAGGCGAAATTCCGGTCCGGTATCGATGACGATGGAACTCTTCTCGCTTTGCACCCAGGCCGAGCATCGCCAGCGAATGTCTCTTGGATCTCCCTTATGTCGTTCCGAGCCGAAACCTCCCGCTACGGGTACGCCCATCGATGTGCCTGTTCCTAAGAAGGTAAGCTTCATTTAATCGAGGTCAATATCCAGTTCTTCGATTTCACTTTCCGCAAACTGATCGAATCGATCCCACAGCTCCTCGAGGTGCTTTCGCACAGCCGGTTTTATATAAATATCCTGCAGCTTTTTATCATGCAAGACCCGGGCCAGCAAACCCACCTGTTGCTGCAGCGGCTTGTTTTTATTCATGACCACCAGCATATCACCCTCCATAATACAGTGATCGCCACGAAAAGTGCCGCGCTCCTTGCGAATGGTATAACCCGCCTGCTCCACGAGCTGCTCAAGTTCAATGATCAGTTTTTCAGGTTTCATAATTAAAAAGTAATACCTACCAGGATGCTGTGTGATCTAAGGTCATAATCAAATTCATTTTCGTCAACATCAAAGCGATTAAATTTATAATTATAGCCCAGGCTCAATCCGGTATCACCGAACACGCGGTCCAAAAACAATCGCAGTCTTCCGTCCAGTTTAGCCAGGCTTCCTCCAAAGGTGCCGCCCGTGGCAAAGGAGAATCCGTAGTGCGGAACGAAAGAGGCCTGAACCCTTACCCGCTCGGAGGGACGAACACCGATAAATCCACCAAGTCCGGCAGCGAGGGCCCCCTGGCGAAATTGCGGGGCGTTCGGAATACTTTCATCGGTATTGACGGAAGTAAGGCTTGAGAGAAGCTGAAAAGGGATGCGAACTGTCAACTGTTTTTGCCTGACGATGGAAAAGCTGTAACCCGCCTGAACTCCGGCGTCAAAGTAGGAGACATCATCAATACCGGTCAGCGAACCGCCGGTTGCCAGAAAAAACTGCAGAGCCGGTGTTTCCAGTCGCAGCCGCAAAAGGGAACCGGAAAATTCAAAACGGCCCTCGCTGCCCGGCAGCCCCAGAACACCGCCCTGGTATTCAAAATCAGCCGGTTCCAGACCCAGGTAAATAGCCGTACTGGGTACATCAATTCGGCCGGGCTCGCTTCCCACCGAGAACATCTGTGCCCGGGCGTCAGCGGCAAAGAAGATCACAAAAACCAACAGAAGCGGGAAGAATTTTTTATTTTCAGGCAAACGGGAATGCTGGATAAAATATTCACATTTCATATCTGAACGTATCACATTAATTAATGGAAATAAACTATGAAATCTCTGGGTCTACTTATAATACTTTCTATTATGGGAATAACCATAACAGAAATGGATGATGGCTCCGTTTACCAGTTTGAACCGGAGAACATAGACGGAGAAATCACACCCTTACACACTTACGAGGGGAAAGTTCTGCTGATCGTAAATACCGCTTCCAAATGCGGATACACCCCGCAGTACGAAGGCCTGCAAGCTATCTATGAAAAATATAAAGACGAGGGCCTGGTGGTACTCGGTTTTCCGGCGAATAATTTTGGGGGACAAGAACCGGGAACGGACGAAGAGATTAAACAGTTTTGTAGGGTGAACTTCGATGTCGGATTCCCGATGTTTTCGAAAGTTTCAGTGAAAGGAGATGACATTCACCCGCTATTCGATTATTTGACGAAAAGCGAAGGAGCTGAATTCAGCGGCGAGATTAAGTGGAATTTTGAGAAATTCCTGGTTAACAGAGAAGGAAATTTGATACACCGATTTAGAAGCAAAGTGAAAC
>JAWVZC010000418.1:0-3491 GCA_033722415.1 Balneolaceae bacterium
CCGCCGGCGCCGTCGTGCCGGGGTAGGCGTCCTCGGGAATCGGATCGCGCGTGTCCAGGGTCTCCCGACCGCCGATGGTCGTGCCCCACAGGCCGGCATTGATGGAATAGGTCGTCGTGCGCGACGGCACCTCGAAGCCCCGCTCCTTCAGGTACTGGGTCGTCGCTTCGCGCGAGAGTCCCCGGTCCCGGATCGGAGTGATGATTTCCAGGTCGCCGGCGAGAATGCGCAGCGCGACGTCGAAACGGATCTGGTCGTTGCCTGCGCCTGTACTGCCGTGGGCAATGTAGTCGGCCTGCATTTCACGCGCATACTCGGCCACCGCCATCGCCTGAGAGACGCGTTCCGCGCTCACCGAAAGGGGATAGGAATGATTTTTCAGCACGTTGCCGAACACCAGGTACCGGATGATCCGGCGGTAATAATCTTCCACCTTGTCGATCGTCTTGTGGGAAGCGGCACCGAGGGCCAGGGCCCGTTCCTCTATCTGCTGCAGTTCCGCATCGGCGAATCCGCCGGTCTCTACCAGCACGGTGTGGACCTCAAGATCCAGTTCGTTTTTCAAGTAGGCTACACAATAGGAGGTGTCCAGACCGCCGCTGAAGGCCAGCACGACTTTTTTCGGGTTGCTCATTGCTACTCCATTTTAAATTTCATTAAAGATTCGGTTTTGCGAAGCAGCTGGTTTTTTTTGAGTTTCAGGAACCGCTTGAAGCGCTCCCAGTTCTCCTCTTTCTCTTTTTTCTTTCTGCGTTTCACCTTCTTTTTCTCCTCTTCGGGATCGTACAGCATTCCGGTGCAGAGGCAGTTTTTCCGGTTGTTGCTGTTCAGGATATCGTAATTGGGACAGCTCTGGCATCCGTCCCAGAAGGTATCGTCCCGGGTCAGTTCGGAGAAGGTGACAGGCTCATAACCCAGCTCCGAGTTGATCTTCATCACCGCAAGGCTGGTTGTGATGCCGAAGATCTTGGCCTTGGGATATTTCTTTCGGGATAGTTCGAAGATATTTTGTTTGATCTTTTTGCCCAGTCCCATCCCGCGGTAATGCGGGTGTACGATCAGGCCGGAGTTTGCCACATACTCCTTGTCGCTCCAGGATTCAATATAGCTGAATCCGACCAGCTTCTCCCCGTCGAGGGCAACGATCGCCTTGCCGTCTCTCATCTTTGCCCGGATGTATTCGGGCTCGCGCTTGGCGATACCGGTACCCCGCTTGTGAGCGGCCTCCTCCATGAGCTGACAGATCTCCTCGGCATACTTCTGATGCGAATCGTCCGCTACTGTGACTTTGATATCCATGTTATTAATAGGTTATTTGATGACAGAAAAGCCATAAAGACTGTTGCCATGTATGCTGGCTTGTTAGTGGGTTGAATTGTTGTCTGATCGTAATTCGGAACAGGATCCTGATCCTGTCTCCGCTGAGAGGAGAATGTATTTAGGCCCGCAGGGGCCGCGGCCGCGGAAGGCTCCGCGGCGATACAGGAAGTCCATAAACAGCTGGGCTACTGTTCGGAAGTTTGCGATATGTTCCTGCTGCTTTAAACATGAGCAGAAATATAACAGTTATTGCGATTAGATTGCAAACTTTTTTATCGGGTGAATGTCAATTAGCGTTTGGCACCAGAGAGAGGAACGGGGTTGAAAACTGCGGACGGGAACGGAGGGGGTGATTCCGCTTCGGGCACCAGGTCAGCCATTGCACCGGCGGTTACCCGGTGATGATTCAATAGGATTCGGGCCTGGATGAAAAGGGTGTTTTGTGATTGATCGCCAATCCGGTTTATATTTGTCGCAGATATGAGTAATGACCTAATCGAAAAAGCCGAAGGCAGCTTGAGACGGTATTGGGGTTTCGACTCCTTTCGCCGGGGGCAGGACACCGCGATCAGGTCGGTGTTGAACGGGGAGGATACCCTGGTCCTGTTTCCCACCGGAGGCGGTAAATCGCTATGTTACCAGGTGCCGGCTACGGTAATGCAGGGAATGACTTTGGTGATTTCACCGCTCGTCGCCCTCATGCAGGACCAGGTTCAACAATTGAATGATCGGGGTGTTTCGGCTGCGTTTGTCAACAGTACTCTCTCCTCTTGGGAAGTCGAACAGCGATTCGTCAACGCCCGGAACGGCATGTACAAGCTGTTTTACTGCTCTCCCGAACGTTTGAAGACCGATCTGTTCCAGGCAGAGATGGAGAAGATGGATATCATGGTGGTGGCCGTTGACGAGGCCCATTGCATTTCGGAGTGGGGACACGATTTTCGGCCAAGCTATCGTGAGATCCGGCCCTCTCTTGAGCCGCTGGCCGAACGGGTTACCTGGATCGCGCTGACTGCTACCGCCACTCCCCGGGTCCGGGACGATATTGTGAACAACCTGCGGCTGGATGAGCCCAATATCGTTTCCAAGGGATTTGAACGGCCCAATCTCACATGGTGGGTGATCTGTAGTGAACACAAACAGAAAAAATTGATCCATTCCGTTAAAAAAGCCTCGGTAATGGGATCGGGATTGATTTACGGGGGGACCCGCAGGAATTGTGAAGAGCTGGCGGATAAGATCGAAAAGAGACTCGGGATCCGGACGCGGGCCTATCATGCCGGGGTTGAAAACCTGGAACGGCGCCGTATACAGGAAGCATGGATTACGGGAGAGATTCCGCTGGTTGTAGCTACAAATGCCTTCGGTATGGGTATAGACAAATCTGATTGCCGGTATGTCATTCACTATGAGATGCCCTATTCACTGGAGTCGTACTACCAGCAGGCCGGCCGAGCCGGCCGTGACGGGGAGGAGAGTTATCCGATTCTGCTGTTCAGGGACTCGGATGCATACCAGGCGAAAAAAAGATTGAAGGATACCTACCCCGGAAAAGGACAGCTCCAAAAACTGTACGATGCCCTTTGCGACGAACTGGAACTGGCTTTGGGATCCGAGATGGAGCGGATGGAACAGATCTCGGTCGATGCCGTTCAAAAGCGTTCAAAGCTTCCAAAACGGATGGTGCGTTCGTCGCTGAAAGTGTTAAATCAGCTGGGTGTGATTCAGTTGATCGAAAATGTTACGCCCCAGGTTTCCCTGCAGTTTGCGGCCGGTGAAGAGCGGATCAGGGAACTCGTAAACCAAATGGAAAACAGGGAAAAAGCCGAGTTTCTGGATACGATCTTCCGGCAATTTGGATATGAGGCATTTTCGGGTTGGAAGAGCCTGGAACTCGAGTACCTGCAAAGGAAGCTGAATACCACACGGAATGGAGTGATCAAAGGTCTGCAGGTGCTGCAGCATCACGACCGGCTGCTTCGCTTCCAGGTAATTGGTGAGATGCCACTGGTCCGGTTGATTGACGAGCGTATTTCCAGGCTGCCGTTCAACAAGCGGGAACTGGAAGGGCACCGGGCGATACTGCTGCAAAAACTGAAACAGATGCTCGGTTATATTAGCACGTCGGGCTGCAGGGAGGTCTATTTGAGAACCTATTTCGGAGAGCAGAA
>JAWVZC010000419.1:0-3482 GCA_033722415.1 Balneolaceae bacterium
GGAGTGGGCCTCCCGGTTTGAATATTTTGACGGCACCCAGCTGCACGAGCTAAATCCCAACCGTTCTTCGGAACTCCATTATGCCTCTACCCGGGGATTTAGTAAAGTTGCCCGGCAGTTGAGTCGCTGGGTGGATATCAAATCCGAAGTAAAGGCGGGGGGACTTACGTTTATCGGGTCTGACCGTACCAAAAAGCGCGCCTGGATGATCAATCTCACCGATATCAGCGTGTTTGAATGTGATGCCGTCATTCTTGCCACACCCGCAACCGTTGCATACGGCATCCTGATGACCGCCCAGGACGAAACCCCGGCCCGACGTATTATCCGGGTCATCGACGAGTTTACCTATGATTCCACGTATACCCTCATGGCCAGTTACCCCGACCGAGCAGTACCCGGGTGGGATGCCGTGGAGTGTATCGGGGAGAATCTGAAATGGATTATCAACGAATCCTCCAAACGTGAAAACAGCGACACTTCGCTCGTTATTCACTCATCTCCGGGTTTTGCCCGCCGGCACGGTGACAGCGACCCGGAAGAGATTGCCGACGAGCTGCTGAAACATGCCGCTCATGTGGTCGACGAAAAATGGATTGCCCGTCCCGAGGCCCGTCACTTTCATCACTGGAAGTATGCCAGCTGCCGAAATCCCGTGGAAGATCAGTTTATGGAGCTGGAGATGGAGGAGGCTCCGTTGGCTATTGTCGGCGATTACCTCGGCGGTAATTCGGTGGAAAGTGCTTATCTGTCGGGACTGAGGCTGGCAGAATACTGGAATGAGAAATTTGCACTGGCGGAAGCCTGATCAAAATATCAGTAAATCAAGAAAAACAGGTAATTTCTTTAAAAATAGTATATACTATATGAACTAAATGTTGACTGAGAGAGTTAAACGTTGATAAATAATACAGGTTGCCCATTTACCAGTTCCGCACAAAATTTGAACTGCTAAATAACTATTCTTGACTGGTTCACTCAAAAAACTGAATACGTACTTTAAAAAGTACCGGGGGACTATATTACTGGGATCGTTCTTCCTGGTGGCCTCAAACTTTTTCCTTGTATGGATTCCCATATTTATACGCCGCACCATTGATGAAGTGGCCGCACTGGAAAGCAGCGATGGCAACCAGTTTGAAGGGCTTGCTGAATTGCTCTTCAACAGCCAGGCAGGTGCCATACTCGCCGAAAACGCTCTCCTGCTGGTCGGTGCGGTATTCGCCTCCGGATTGCTGCTGTTTGCAACACGACAGACCCTGATTGTGACCTCGCGCAAAATAGAATTTGATCTGCGCAACGATATTTTTGACAAACTCCTGGAGTTGCCTCAGCGATACTTCAGCGAAAACAAAAAGGGAGAGGTCTATGTGCGGGCCACTGAAGATATTTCGAAGGTGCGTGAGTATTTCGGTCCGGCTTTTATGTATACGATCAACACCCTTTCCCGGGCCGGGTTCATTATCACCATGATGGTTATAGTCAGCCCGCAGCTTACGTTTTGGGCCCTGCTGCCGCTGCCATTTTTATCGGCATTCGCCTACTGGATCAGCGGATATATCAACGATCACTCACGGATCATTCAGGATCAGTATTCCAATGTGGCCGGCCGCGCACAGGAAGCGTTTTCGAGCATCCGGCTTATTAAAGCGTATAACCGTGAGTCGTATGAACAGCAGCGTTTTGAGGATGAGAGCGAGGCGTACCGGCAAAAGAAACTGCGGCTCGACATGGTGGAATCCCTGTTTCACCCGGCCCTGAATTTCCTGATCGGTATCTCGATCATCCTGGTGATTTGGAAAGCGGGCCAATACGTCATCGAAGGAACGCTGACCGTGGGCAACATCGCCGAGTATGTCGTCTATGTGGCCTATTTAACCTGGCCGGTGGCTTCGCTGGGATATACCGTGAACCGGTTTCAGCGCTCCATGGCTTCTTGGAACCGGGTTGACGAGGTGCTAACCGAAGAAGTGGAAATCCGCGACCGGGAGGCGACCGATACCACCATCGACGAAATAAGGGGCAAGATCGAATTTGAGCATGTCTCATTCAGCTACCCGGGGGCCGAAACGCAGGCGATCAGGGATGTGACCCTGAACATTGAAGCCGGGCAGAATGTAGCCGTGGTTGGGCGCACGGGAAGCGGAAAATCGACGCTCGTACAGTTGATTCCCCGTTTGTTTGATCCCACCGAAGGTACCATACGGATCGACGGGCACGATATTCGGAATATACCGGTCCGAAAATTAAGAGCGGAAATAGGTTTCGTACCCCAGGATACTTTCTTATTTTCAGATTCGATTGGCGAAAATATTGCGTTCGGAACAGAAGATGCTTCCGAAGAACAGATACACGTGGCTGCGGAAAAAGCGCAGGTGCGCGACAACATCATGGATTTTGACAAACAGTTTGAAACCATGCTTGGTGAGCGCGGCATCACGCTTTCCGGGGGTCAAAAACAGCGGACGGCCATCGCAAGGGCCTTAATCCGTGATCCCAAAATTATTATACTTGATGATTCGTTAAGTGCAGTAGATACCAAGACCGAAGAGGCAATTCTTCAGCATCTGCGCCAGGAATTGAAAGGACGTACAACAATTATGATTAGTCATCGTATCTCTACTATAAAGGATGCTGACATTATTTACTACATGGAAGAAGGAACGATTAAGGAATTCGGTACACACAATGAACTTCTACAAAAAGAAGGTAGATACTCGGCCATGTACAAAAAACAACTACTAGAACAAGAATTGGCTGAAATTTAAACAAACACAAACAGATAAGCGGAGGATGTTTGCTTGAACGCAATGCCTCCGGAAAAAATACGGGAGTAACGAATAATGATTATCGTACCACTCGGCGTTGCATCTGCAACACCAACGGCAACAAGACACCTGGCATCAGTAGCAGTATGGAGAGAGGGAAGTATCTTCCTTTTTGATTGCGGCGAAAACACCCAGATGCGCATGCTTCAGGGTGGCATGAAGCGCTCAAAAATCGAATGCATATGCCTCTCTCACTTTGATACCGACCACTTTTCCGGTCTCATCGGCCTGCTATCCACGCTGCAATTGCAGCGACGCGATCAGAAACTGACGATCGTAGCCCCGAAGGGCATAAAAAAATTCGTGGAATTTAATATCGATTTTGCCGGTCTCGAACTGACCTACCCGATCGACTATGTCGAGGTAGAGGAGGATTTCGAACATCAGCGGGTACTGGATGAAGATGAATACTATATTGAGGCACGCCCGCTGAATCACTCCAAATTCTGCATCGGCTACCGGTTCCAGGAGAAAGATAAACCCGGAAAGGTAGACGCCGAAAAGGCGGAAAAGATGGGCATTTCGGAGGACTGGCAGTACAAAGAGCTAAAAGCCGGAAATGACGTGGAGCTGGATGACGGCACTATCGTCAAATCGCACGATATTGTGGGACATCCGCGCCCGGGCGACAGCTTTGCCTACATAACCGATACC
>JAWVZC010000420.1:0-3480 GCA_033722415.1 Balneolaceae bacterium
AAGTGGCTGTCCCAGGCGCAGCACCCCTAGTTCGCGGCTTCGTTTAACCTTTTCCATATTTAGCTCGAGCGGTATAAGTTCTTCTATTGTGCCGGCTTGATAGATAACCCTGCCGTCAGGGCCGCAAATGATGGAACGGCCACTGCCGCCGGACTCCAGTCCATTTATATCGATAAAATAACACTGATTAGTTGCCGCTGATGCCCTCGCTATAGCGAGTTCAATATCCCGGTCGATCGTCCCGGTAAGGGTGGGATGCAGAATTACCTCTGCTCCCATAACCGCCAGTGTCCGGGTCGTTTCCGGGAACCACATGTCATAACAGATGGATACCCCGAATTTCCCTACTTCAGGGACATCAAATACACAAAACTCATGGCCCGGTGTAACTCCGCCTTCATAGGGGTAGAATGGAAACATCTTGCTATAGCGGGCTACAACTTCACCTTCCGGGTTGTACACCGTAGCGGTGTTAAAAATTTCATCTCCTCTTTTTTCAAAGATTGAACCAGGGAGCAACCAAATACCATGTTTTTTGGCCATTTTCTGCATCTCCAAATCAAACGGCCCTGGTATTTCCTGTGCCGTGTGGGTCAGCGGACCAAAGCCGCATAGTTCACTAAACATGACCATCTCTACCCAGGGATAAAGATTCATAAGAATATCCAGCTTCACTTTCATCATCTCCACGTTGGAGTGGGTTGCGGAAACCTTCATCTGAACACCGGCTATAGCAAATGGTTTCATGATGCAACCCCGCAGGCTTTGAGGACTTCCTCTTCCAGAATATCGAGTCCGTGGTTTAGCTGTTCATCAGGTATGACAAGCGGCGACAGGATCCGGATAACATTTTTGAACGTGCCGGCACTTAACAATACCAGTCCGCGCTCGGCACATCCTTTTACTATGTGGGAGCAAAGTTCCCCGTCGGGTTGGCGTGGGTCTCCGTTCTTCACAAATTCGAGGGCCATCATCGCACCCACTCCCCGCACATCGCCTATCTGGGAGCATTGGGCCTGGAGTTTCTCCAATCGGCCCCTCGTGATGTCGCCGACTTCGATTCCGCGCTTATTCAGGTCAATCTCTTTCATATATTCGATCGTTGCCAAGGCAGCTGCGCAGCAAACCGGGTTCCCGATATAGGTGCCTCCGATGGTACCGGGTGCTGCTGCGTCCATCACTTCCTTTTTGCCCACAACCGCTGCTATCGGCATACCTGATCCCAGCGACTTGGCATATGTCGAGATATCAGGCGTGACGTCGTAATTTTGCCAACTGGCCCATTCTCCGGTTCGCCCGAACCCGCTTTGCACCTCATCAACAATGAGCATGATACCGTGCTCATCACAAAATTTTCGCAATCCTTTCACATATTTTTGCGGGGCTACGTTGATTCCGCCCTCACCCTGGACCAGTTCCAGGATTACGGCCGCAACATTCTTTGGATCTACAACATTACGGACGCTCTCATACAGGCGTTTTAACTCCAGTTCCACAAATGTGTTCCTGTCCTCGCCGCGGTTGTACCGGTAATAATTCGGAAAGGGCAGTCGATACACTTCAGGTGCAAAAGGACCACAATTTAATTTGTAGTCAATTTTACTGGTTAAAGTCATCGCCATCATTGTACGCCCGTGGAAGGCTCCCGTATAGCACAAAACGGCCTGTCGTTTGGTAGCCTGGCGTGCTATTTTGATGGCATTTTCCACTGCTTCCGCACCGGTGCTTACCAGCATAGCCTTGGTCGCTGATCCGTGAGGCAGTATCTCGATGAGTTTTTCACACAGTTCCAGGTAGGGCTCGTAGGTAACCACATTAAAACTGGTGTGGATATATTTCGCTGCCTGTTCCTGGATCGCTTTCACCACGGATTCCGGGCAATGACCGGCATTTACTACCCCGATTCCCCCCGCAAAATCGATCAACTCATTGCCATCTGCATCGGTGATGGTAGCACCCTTGGCTGAAGTTACCGTTGCCGTGTTGAAGACGCCGACGCCATTTGCCACAACTGATTTTCGTCGTTCAAGCAGCTGTTTCGATACTGTTTCCCCATCGGTTCCAGGGCGTATTTTTTTAAGAAATTCTTTAATCATAGATTTGTCTTTATTAATCATTATTGCAAAATCACCAGGCACTCATGTTATTTTACTCTGTACAACATCCTGGGTATGTAACAGGATATTTAAATGGATTAGTTTTTCTCTCCCTTCACTATTTTATCTGATGATATTCGCTTTTGGCAGGTGCTGGAGTAAGTGGTTAGATGGCTTTACAGAACTGCTGATTAAGCCATTCTCTGCATAGAATCCCGACCAATTTTCGGGATTCATCATTACAAGGTACTACCATTTTCACTAATATCCTTACTGCATTTCAGAATAAGGTGGGCATACAATCAACTTGTTCGTTTTTTTTGTCTCCTGATTTATCCTGTTCGAAATAACTATTCGAGATACATGTCTCAAGTATGGCAAGCTGATCAAGGCATGAAATGTCTCTTTAGATCGATATAGGGTTATAATAAATAGGTAATTTCTAAAAACATCGGCAGGAGATTTTGATTAGCCTACAGGCGAGCTTCATATCCTGTGCCTGTTGCAGATAGCTAATCGGATGTGGGAAATATGTAACATTCCCCAAAACTTATGTAAGGCCCTCCTAACAGATTTCTGGCATCTTAAGTGCGAAATTTGCATTAAATAGAATAATGGTATGCCAGTCGAAAAAGTAACATTCAACAACAGTAACAGCCGGGAATTCAGTAAAACCGTAAAGCAGCGGGTTGATCAATATTTTGAAAAGCACAATCTCTCAAAACATGCCAACCTGCAGATGGTGATTAAAACCGGATTACTGCTCACCCTTTATTTTGGCTCGTATGCTTTGATCATATCGGGACAGCTTTCGCTGGGAGCGATGTGGGCCTTGACTTTTCTAATGGGTATCGGGATGGCCGGTATCGGTTTCTCGGTATCGCACGACGCCCTGCACGGGGCCTATTCTTCCAACAAACATATCAATCGTGTCCTGGGATTTACCTTCGATCTGCTGGGAGCCAACGGCTATATCTGGAAGATAACCCACAACATTATCCACCACACCTATACCAACATTCACGAGCATGACGAGGACCTGGAAGTAGCGGGGTTTATCAGGCTCTCCCCGCATGCTGAGCATAAAAAAATTCATCGGGCACAGCATATTCTTGCCTTCTTTGCTTACAGCCTTGCTTCGTTTTTCTGGGTTTTTGTGAAAGATTACAAGCATTTCCTGAAAACAAATATCGGTCCATATGAGAACAAAAGTCACCCTGTAAGCGAATGGATAATCTTGTTTGTGACCAAGGGAATCTATTACAGCTACATGCTGGTGCTGCCGATGCTTCTGCTCGATATTACCTGGGTGCACCTTTTGATCGGATTTTCAACACTTCACCTGACAGCCGGCCTGATACTGGGTATTATATTCCAGCTTGCC
>JAWVZC010000421.1:0-3461 GCA_033722415.1 Balneolaceae bacterium
CGGTGCCAAAGGGTATAGCCGCCCCAGAATTCCGGAGCAGGTATCTTCTCGCCTTCAAATCGTTGCTTCAGCTCTTCAAAATTCTGTTCCAGTTCCGCCCGGTTTTCCAGTCTGGTACTTTGGTCTGAAGCCCAGGCCCCAATTTGGCTCTGGCGGGGCCGCGATCTAAAATATTGTTCCGACTGCTCCCTGGTGAGCTTTGAGACGGTGCCCTCGACCCGTACCTGGCGTTCCAGTACAGGCCAGTAGAAGCAGAGGGCGGCGTGCGGATTTTCGGCCAGCTCCCGCCCCTTGCGGCTGTTGTAGTTGGTGTAGAAACGAAAACCGTTTTCGTCGAATCCCTTCAGCAGCACAATTCGCGACGAGGGTTTGCCTTCGGCATCGGCGGTGGCCAGCGTCATGGCGTTGGCATCAGTCAGATTAGACTCCAGCGCCTCGCCAAACCAGTCCGCAAACTGCTTCAGGGGATTCTTCTTTACGGAATCCTCCGAGATGCCGTCCCTGGTATATTCCCGTCTGAGGGCTGCGACTTTGTCGTTGTCGTCGGTCATAACAGGTTGCCTGTGTTACCCGAAATAGGCGGGTTCATTACCCTTTTTCCACTTGATGTTGCATCCCATGCTGGGTTTCTGATCTTCCACGACCGAGCCATCTTCCAGCAGGCGATCAACGGCTTCCCGCAGATCGTTACCTGTTACCGGTTTGTTATTTCCGGGCCTGCTGTCATCGAACTGCCCGCGATACACGAGCTCCCGGTCGCTGTCAAACAGGAATAAATCCGGGGTACAGGCGGCCTGGTAGGCATGAGCCACTTCCTGAGTTTCATCATACAGGTAGGGAAACGGATAGCCGAACCTGTCGGCATCTTCCGCCATCTTCTCCGGGCTGTCATCCGGGTAGTTTTCCACATCGTTGGAGCTGACAGCCACGATCCCGAGCTCGTCCTCATCGTAATCGTTCGCGAAATCGACGAGCGCTTCCTTGATATTTTTCACATACGGACAGTGGTTGCACATAAAAATAACCAGGAATGCCTCGCTGTTCTCAAAGTCCGAAAGTGAAACCTGTTCACCTGTTACGACATCCGGCAGTGAAAAATCCGGGGCTTTGGTTCCCAATTCCAGCATCGTTGACGGTGTTTCTGACATGACAGAGATAAAATTTTATTCGGGTTACTAGTCTGCTTCAACTACAAAGTTGACACACTTTCAGTTCCATCGAAGCATAAAGATAGGAAGTAAAAAAGAAAAGCCCGATATCGTATTTTATTTGAGGTTTCTATGCTTAGAAAGGTACTTTAATAAAATAGCGTTCTTCGATATCGGGCCAGGTTATCTATGCGCTTTATTCAACGTAAACCGGCAGGGAATGTTACAATTTTTCTCAACTATTTTTCTGGTTGAACAAGCCAAGCTGGGAGCCCTTGCCGGGCCGGAAGTGCTCGGTAGACAGTGAGATATCTCTCCGGTTCAGTCCGAAGCGCCGGGTCTGAACCTTGAACAGGTCGGAAATCTGGCTCGCGAATGAACCTTCCCCGTGGAATCGTTTCCCGAATTGAGGTTCATTGAGCTTGCCGCCGCGCATATCACGAATCTTGTTGAGCACTTTCTCTTTTCTTTCCGGGAAATGTTGCTCGAGCCAGTCACAAAACAGCTCTTTGACCCCAAATGGCAGGCGCAGGATGGTATACCCGGCCTGGGTCGCCCCGGCCTCTGACGCCGCCTCCAGGATGGCGGCACACTCATGATCGGTAAGGCCCGGAATGATCGGCGCCACATTCACTCCTACCGGAATACCGGCCGCAGAAAGTTCTTCAATGGCTTTTAAGCGGCGTTCGGGACGTGAGGTCCTCGGTTCCATTTTTCGCACCAGTTCATCATCCAGGGTTGTGATCGAGAGGGTAACCAGTGCCGCATCATGCCGGGCCAGTTCCTGCAGGTAATCGATATCGCGGGTAACCAGGTGGTTTTTCGTTATGACACTCACCGGATTCAGGAATTCTGCCATGACCCGAAGGCATCCCCTGGTAATTTCATATTCCCGTTCCGCCGGCTGGTATGGGTCCGTCACCCCGCTCATGGTCAGTACCGTAGGCTCCCAGCCGGAGTTAAACCGTTTTCTCAATTTTTCGGGAGCATCATGTTTGACCATAATGCGCGATTCAAAATCGAGTCCCGCCGAAAAGCCCAGGTACTCGTGCGTGGGGCGTGCATAACAGTAGATGCAGCCGTGTTCACAGCCGCGATACGGGTTTACGCTTTTATCAAAGGGGATATCGGGACTGTCGTTCGTGGCGATAATATCCCGCGTGTCGTCCGGGTAAAATCGGGTGGTACGCGATGGTTTCTGCCCGGTCTCCTCATCGAGTTCGTAATCGGTGTACATTCCCTCGAAGCGGTTGGGCGGGTTGTCGGAGGCCCCTCTCCCTTTTATCGGGTTATGTTCGGTGTTCTCATCCATGGCGGATCAAATACGTTGGTCCTGCCGGCAAGATACCGGTTTCCTGCCAACAAAATAAAGAGCCCGATCGATTGATCGGGCTCGGAATTTATTGGATAATATCCACCGGTGGTGACAGCCTACTGGCAGGATACATTTTCGAGGCTGGAGTTCCAGCAGATGCGCTCACTGTCGGCCCGGTTGATATACCCCTCTTTTGTATCGGTATTCCAGAACACAACGACGTCAAACTCCCCGTCGGAGGAACTGAAATCGAGTGTTCGTTCGGCTCCGGACTGCGTAAAATCGATCGAAAACGAACCGGAAACCTGCTCCGGCGTAAACGTGTAGGAGGCAGTATAATTATTCTCATCCTCACGCGTCCAGTCAAACGTCAGTACTGGGCTTGCGGTGGCATTCTCCTGGTACGGGTAGATGCTCCAGGAGCCCTCGGAACCGTCGCCGGAGGTGGTTCCGTCCATAAACCGATAATTCTCAAAATCGGGTCCATCCGTACCGCTTGTTGAAATGTAGAGTGCCCACGAGATATCGCCGGTCGATTCATCCGGCTCGGCAGTCAGCCGAATTTCGGCCGATTGTCCGGCCTGTGAGTAGGTGTAGGTCCATTCCCAGACCCCGTTATTGAAGGTGGCGTCGCTATTTTTTGCCTGGTTGAAAAACGGCATGTACACCGCAGTGGTCGAAAAGAGCGGGCTTACCGTTCTGTTCATCAGTTCTGCTGCCAGCGAGTACCCGAGTCCTGCCTGGGTGGTTGCCGTGCCGTTGCCGGCATCACTAAAATATTCGAAACTCGGCTGGTACTGCTGCAGTTCCGGCAGTTCGGGCGGATCGGACAGCTCAGTGTCTGTGGCACTGTCCGAACAGCCGAGAAGGATGAGGGTGAACGTTAACAACAAGATGGTGATCGTTTTACCTGAGCTCATGTATATTTCGCTATTTTTTGGGGTTAGATGATATTGTATGATAACGCGTTTAGCGGATAAAAAAGTAGCCTGTATGTC
>JAWVZC010000422.1:0-3431 GCA_033722415.1 Balneolaceae bacterium
GGGTTATTTCACCTACCAAAATTACCAGAAAATTGACCGCCTGAACCGGCAGATAACCGAGCAACAGGAAACGCGGCAACCCGCTGATGGAGTTGCACAAGCCCCCGAAACCTCCCAGCACAACCGGTCACCGGATGCCGGTACCACCCCTGAACAGGATTCGGATGTTGTGAACCGTACGAACCCGGAGAGCGGCCAAACCGTCGACCAGTCACTTGATGAGACCAACTCGCCGGCTGCTGCAGCCGAGCAGCACGACGGACCCGAAACAGCGGGGGGCACTGAATTTGATGCCGACCGCCCTGCCCCGGAAGATCTCAACAGGCAAATTGGTCCCCAGTACGCACACAGTGCCGTTCGATCTCTGCCCATTCAGGAGTTACCCTGCCCCGAGTGCCGGTTCGTATCTTCTTCCGGAATCGATACCGGTCCCATTCAATTTCCGGTGGCGGGCGCCCGTGGTACCCCTGCCCTGCCCGCTTTCGGAGAAGCAAGCCGGGGAACCCGCGGCCGGCCGGCAGCGATCGTACCAGAATCCCAGGAAACTGCCTCCACCCGTTCCAGCGGGCCTTTGGCTGTGGGATTTATCTTCGGACCTGACCTGAGCAGCGCAGGTTCATTTGCAAACTTTACGGATCCCGGCTTCCAGGTCGGACTTGCTCTTCAGTACCGGGTGTTTGACCATCTTTCTATTAGCACCGGGGTAGTACACTCGAGTGTCAATTACCTGGCCGGCCGTGACGATTACCGCCCTCCCTACGGGTACTGGACAAACGGAATCGCCGCCGACCAGACTGCAGCACAATGTGCCATACTCGAAATACCGGTATCGATTACTTATGACGTGATGCAGTTCAGTGAATCTGCACTATATGCTTCGGCGGGACTCTCATCCTACATCATGCTCAGCGAGGAATACCGGTTCCGCTACACCAACCCGGATCCCTCTCTTGTATCGGGATGGAGCGGGGAAACGGGCAGCAGACACTGGTTCAGCAATGCAACATTTTCGGCCGGTTATGAGTTTACCCTGTTTGAGAACTGGAGCCTTCGGGCCGGCCCTTACCTCAAGCTCCCGCTTAAACGTGTGGGATGGGGAAATGTGGAGCTCTACTCGGTCGGTACATCGATTTCACTCAACTTCGGTCTGTAGATCAGTATTTATCAATTTAACCTGAACACAAATAAACAACCAAATGAAAAATCAACCATATCAACATACTTCATCATTCAAGGCATTTCTCCTGGTGTTGGGTATCGGCCTGCTGGGATCGGCATGTGATCTCGGCGGAAGCGACGGAGATGAAAATCAGCAGGAACAAACCATAGTCACAACCACAACCACGCAGACGCACGGCACCGTTATTTCGGACAATTTCGGGGACGTCGTTTACTTTTTTACCCGTGATGTGGCCGGCGAAAGTAACTGCTCCGGCGAGTGCGTTGAAAACTGGCCCGTTCTGACAGGTGACCTGCTTGATTCCGGCAGCGGCCTGGACCCTGCCGACTTCGGTTCCATACAGCGTACCGACGGCGTTCGGCAGACCACCTACAAGGGCTGGCCGCTCTACTACTATTCCGGCGACAATAACCCGACCGTGGTAAATGGAGACGGTGTCGGCGGTGTCTGGTACGTGGCCAATCCCGAGTACACAATTATGCTTGCAAGCCAGCAGCTGGTTGGTGCGGACGGTAACAACTACACCAGTAACTATACCCAGGGCGAGGAGATCACCACCCATTTTACCGATGCTGAAGGCCGAACTCTCTACGTGTTTGTAAATGATGAGTTCAACACCAATAATTTTACAAACGAAGATTTCAGCAACAATGGGGCCTGGCCCATTTTTTACGAGGAGATCGACGCGCTTCCAAGCGCCCTCAACGAGGATAATTTCGACGTGATAACGGTTCACGGAGAACAGCAGCAGTTAACCTACAAGGGCTGGCCGCTCTACTACTTCGGGCAGGATACGGAACGAGGCCAGACAAACGGCGTGAGCGTGCCCGAACCCGGTATCTGGCCGGTGGCTGCCACCACACTCGAGGAAGCACCCGCTCCCGCCCAGTAACCAGATCCATGAAGTGCATCCCGTAAGATCTGCACTTCATGCATTGTCAACAGGGCTCCACACCCACAACGATAATACAGACTGATATTATGGATACCACTAACAGTATAACCTTCGGGATAAAACGAACAAGCAAACAGCATTTGAACAAGCTGGCTACCCTGATCTGTGCCCTGGCCTTTATTGCTGCGGGTTGCAGCGACAGCTCAACCGGTACCAACGGCGGTGAAAATGGCGGAAATGGAGGCGGCGGCGAAATCGGCACGGAACCCACCTTTACCAACGTGCAGATGATTTTTGAACAGAGCTGCGGCGGCGCCGGATGCCATATCGGCAGCCCGCAAAATGGCGTTCAACTGGATGGATATGACAACGTCATCAACAGTGAAGGTGCCCAGTATGGCGAGCTTGTCGTACAACCCAACGACGCCAACGGCAGCCCGCTGGTCGATAAAATAGAAGCGGATCCCCAGTTCGGTGACCGAATGCCGCTCGGTGGCAGCCCGCTCAGCCAGGATCGCATCACCCAGATTCGAGAATGGATCGATAACGGGGCTGAAAATAACTAACTCGGTCTCGTTCGTACGACACAAAACAGAAATATTCATCAAATCCCCGGAGCGGATTATGAAATGGCTCTGTACCCTGATACTGATCCCCGGCCTGCTGCTCTCGTCACAGGAAGCAGCAGCGCAGGCCTATAAAACCGATAGCGGACATGCCGAATTTCAGTCGGAAGTCCCCCTGCATACGTTTACCGGTACCTCCGACCACCTGGTCGGGCTTATTAACCTGGCGGAATCCACGGTCGATTTTTACCTGGATCTGAATACCCTGGACACGGGCATTAGCAAACGCGACAAGGATATGAAACGTACGCTGGAGACCGATAAGTACCCGTTTGCCGAATTCTTTGGTAAATTGACGAGTGATTTCGACACCACTTCAACCCAGCCGCAACAAGTTACCGTGCGGGGCGATTTCAGCATTCACGGGGTAACCCGCGAGGTTGAAATTTCCGGCACCTTGCAGAAAACCGACCGCGGTCTCCTGGTGCGCGCACAGTGGATTCTGGACCTGTCTGATTATGACATCGAGCCGCCGGGCATCCTTTTCTACCGGGTGGAAGAGGAACAAGATGTGGAAATTGAGGCGACACTAACCCCAACTGAAGCAAGCTGATATGAGAAAGATAACTGCAATTTTTCTGGTTTTCATGATCTGTTCGGGCAGCGTGCAGGCCCAGATGGAACGGGAACGGGTGGTTCAGGAGGGACCGGTCGAAGAGACGTTCTGGGCGCCCAACCTGGTGGGCATGAGTTCCACCGAAACGTTGACCGCCAATAACCTGAACGTTAC
>JAWVZC010000423.1:0-3429 GCA_033722415.1 Balneolaceae bacterium
AAAAACGTGCGCAAGAACGAGCTATCGAAAGGAAGAGCGGTAGCTAAAGATCTGCAGAATCGATTCGGCCTGCACCAGTCTGGCAGGAGCAGGCCGGACTTCTCACCGCGAAATTTGTTCATCAGGCTATGGATTTTTGTGCTGTCCCGTGTCAATAGTTTATGTTTGTTATTAGTTTGGATACTCATCTGTTCACATCCTTGTCCATCACTCATCACTACAGCAGCTTTCTGCCAAGCATCGTACTACACGAACGCGTTTAATGGTTAAAAAGTAGTCATTATGTCGTCCTGAACTTGTTTCAGGATCTCACAAGGCCTCCGTCGTTGAGCGCAGCTCGCAAAAGATCAACGCTCAGTACCACCACGAGATTTCCGACAGCTGTAGGAATCCGGGATGACGCAGAAGGCATTTCCTGGTTCTTTGTCATCTAAACTGACTACCAAACGCGTTACACGAATTCATGCTTACATATACTATAGGGAATGCAGGCTAAATAACGGATTACTGCTGCAGGCAATGCACTATGATATCTTGACCTCAGGCGTTGTGTGCAGTCATTATTTTTTTTTATACTGTGATCGATAGTTTTAGATCATAAAATCTATCATTCGTTGGATTCCGGTTTCCCGCACATCTTTACGCACAGACCTTATACAAATATCAATTTAAATGACTAGTGTTTTAAGAATAAAAGCAGAATAAAAATCGGTATAAATGCCGATGATACCGTGTTGAGACCGATTTTTAAAAGAATTATAATATATGGAATAAATACCATTACAAAGCACATGTTTGCAGCTCTTTACTATATCAAACATCAAAAGAATAACGGGAAGAGCGTCACTAACTTACATGCACTTTACGTCTGCGGAGCAACTTGCGTGTAATTTGTCTTTTATCAGATGGGTCAAGGGTACGGCATCAAAGGATGAGATCCGGAAGTGGGACCGGTGGATCAGCGAGTCTCGGGAACATCAAATAATGGCTGCCCGGGCCCAGGAGCTGGTTCTTGGGGTGGATTTCCAAAAACAAACTCGCCCGGACACCCGCCGGGAGTGGAATAAACTTCAGCAAAGGATCGACCACACGGGGCCTGAAAGCAAACCACCAGCAGCACATAATTTCCACCGACGAAAAACGCTCCCCGCACTAAAAGTAGCGGCAGGGTTGCTTATTGCCGGCATTGTCGGATTGTTCTCCATGTTTATGTATCAACGGGCACAGAAAACGGAGCAGTCTGAGCAGAAAGTGGAATGGAATCAGATTGCCACGGAGTACCGCCAGCAGAAAACGATTGCCCTTTCGGACGGTTCAACAATTCAGCTAAACGCGAACTCCTCAATTACTTATCCCGCGGGATGGGTTCGTGGAAACGTGACCAAGGTTTATCTGGAAGGGGAGGCATATTTCTCCATTCGGAAGCGGGAATCGCAACATGAACCGCCGTTCGAAGTAATCACCAAAGATGGTTCGGTGAAAGTACTCGGTACAAAATTCGTGGTGGATACCGACTCCCTGCAGACCAGGGTGGCACTCGAAGAGGGAGAAATAGCGATCGTTACGGGCTCCCCGGAAGATGTTGAAAACGGCGGCGAGGCCTATCATCTCACGCCGAATAAGCTGGCCACCTTCAACGGGGAAACGGCATCGCTCGAGGTCACGGAAATTACGGATATCCGGCTCTATACATCGTGGACTGACAACAAGCTGATCTTGGACAGCACGCCACTAAGATACCTGGTGCATAAAATTCGGGATATCTACGGGGTCGACGTTGAGGTAAGCAACAAGGATCTGTTCAATCGAAAACTGACCGGAACCATTCAACTGAAAAGCCTGGATTATCTTATTCAATCCGTTTCCGGGGTGATAGATGAGCAGGTATATATGGAAAATGGGACGGTCTATTTTGGCTCTTTCAACTAAACAGGGAAGGGGGGAAGCAGCAAAGACAGCGACAAACTCTTTAATATCATAACAGAAACAGAGAAATATAATCACAGGGATCATGAACATATTCAAATATTTACTGAGCGTCCTGGTTATGGTGAGCCTGCTCGTGCCGGTTTCTGTAGCCCAGGATGATACAGAAAACGTGTTTACCCTGAACAGCCAGCAGAAAATACACCTGGTAGAATCGGGGACACTTCTTAGTGAAGCACTTGCAGATATCGAGAATACATATGATGTCGTCTTTTTGTATGAGGATCGGTTGATTGAATCGAAGCGAATCGATCGCGAAGTGGTGATAACGGGAAACAGCATACTGAAAGGCGTACAGAATATTATTCACGGGTATCCGCTAGCCTTGAAACAGCTTGACAATCGCTCCTTTGGTATTATTTCTGCGGCGAAAAACAACGCAGCAGAGAATCTGGAGACAGTGCGAGGACAAGTTACCGACAACGAAGGGGAAACCCTGCCCGGGGTGAACATCCTGGTAAAGGGAACGACGACAGGGACCACATCTGATGCCGAAGGAAACTGGGAGTTGAATGTGCCCTCGCTGCAGGACACGCTCGTATTTTCGTTTGTGGGCTTTCAGCGTCGTGAGGTACCGATCAACGGGCGAACACAGATTGATGTGACAATGACACCCCAGACGGTTTCCGGTGAAGAGCTGGTCGTAGTCGGTTACGGCACCCGGGAGAAGCAAACCCTGACGGGTTCCGTGAGCGCCGTAGGCGGCGAAAAACTGGAAAAAGTGCCGGTAAGCAACATGTCAAACACACTGAGCGGCCGCGTTCCGGGGCTTATTACCGTCACCGGCAGCGGGGAACCCGGCAACGATGAAACCACCATTCGTATACGCGGAAACCAGACCCTGAACAACAATGAACCGCTGGTCGTCATCGACGGGGTGCCGAGCCGGGCCGGCGGCCTGGATCGTCTCAATCCCGAAAATATCGAGAGCGTCAGCGTGCTGAAGGATGCTTCAGCCGCCATTTATGGGGCTCGTGCAGCCAACGGGGTAATCCTGGTAACCACCAAGCGCGGGCAGTCAGGTCCGGACGGCCCGCAGTTTAATTTGAAGTTAAATCAGGGATTTAACCAGCCGACGCGTGTACCGGAAATGGCCACCGCCGAACAGTACCTGCGCATGATAAACGAGATCGACTTTTACCGGGGTCGCAGCCTCAGTTACGACGAAGAAACGATCCAGAACTACGCCAAGCCGGAGTCACAAAAAACAGAAGCTGAAAAATGGCTTTATCCGGACACCGACTGGTTTGACGAGGTTCTCAAACCGATGTCATTCCAGACGAAAGCCGATATGTCGGTCTCGGGCGGCGGCGATGACGTGAGTTATTACCTTTCATTCGGCGGACTCACCGAAGACGGCTTCTATGACAACAGCGCCACCCGGTACAACCAGTATAATTTCCGCAGCAATATTGACGGTACGGTCAATGACTACATCAACCT
>JAWVZC010000424.1:0-3426 GCA_033722415.1 Balneolaceae bacterium
AAAAGAAATCATAAGTGAAAACTTAGCCAATTTGTAGCTTTTAATATTATGGCAAAGAAAAAAGAGAAAGATAAGGAAGTATCATTTACCCCGAGTGGCACAGGGATTCGAACAAACGGACAAATAGTACGAAGTACCGAATTGCCCGACCCCACTGATAAAACACACGATGATCTGGGGCTTTCCGACGGGGATGTAGTTGATATGTTTGAACAGATGTATCTGCAGCGGCGGTTTGAAGAGCGTGCCATGCAGATGTATCAAAAAGGTAAATTTGGGGGATTCCTGCACCTCTACATGGGTCAGGAAGCCGTGTCTACCGGGACCGTTTACGCCCTCAATGATGATGATGACATAATAACGGCCTACCGGGATCACGGCTGGGGGTTATGCCGGGGCGTGACGGCCAAGGAGGGAATGGCGGAACTCTATGGAAAAAAAACTGGCTGCTCAAAAGGCAAGGGCGGTTCCATGCACTTTGCCAACGTGAAAAACAATTTCTGGGGCGGCTACGGTATTGTTGGCGGCCATATCCCGATCGGCGGGGGTATTGCCATGGCCAATAAATACCGGCAGACCGGACGTGTTACCGCCTGTTTTCTCGGTGACGGGGCCGTTGACCAGGGGGTGTTGCACGAAACACTGAATATGAGCAAACTCTGGGGGCTGCCCTGCATCTACGCGGTCGAAAATAACGGCTACGCGATGGGGACGGCGGTCCACCGGCACACCGTCGGCGAAATTCATGAACGGGCCAACGCATACGGTATTAACAATGCGGTTATCAACGGCATGGACGTGCTCACCGTCTATGACAAGATGAAAGAGATCGCCGAGGATGTCCGGAAAAACTCCGAACCCTGGTTCATCGAGATCAGAACCTACCGCTACCGCGGTCACTCAATGTCAGATCCGATGAAGTATCGCACTAAAGAAGAGCTCAAGGAGTACGAAGAGCTGGATCCGATCCAGCGGCTCAAAACCTATATCCTGGACAACGACCTGGCTGAAGAGGAACGGCTTGATGACATACAGGACGATGTCGAACAGGAGGTTATGGAGGCTATCGAATTTGCGGAGGAGAGCGATTTCCCCGATGAAGGTGATCTTTATACTGATGTTTTTGTGGAGGATGACTACCCGTTCCACAAGTGAGTCGGTTCTGTGACCGAAGCATTAACGGAAGATTGAGCTGCCGATGGAACAATACCGGATCGTATCAGACGGGTCCATTTTCCATAACAAAAGAACAAAACCAATTAAGAATCTAAATCTTAACAATGGCTGAACTACAATTCCGGGAAGCACTGCGAGCTGCCATCGATGAAGAGATGGCACAGGATGAAAATATTTTTGTAATGGGTGAAGAAGTGGCCGAATATGACGGTGCCTACAAGGTTACCGAGGGACTTCTTGACAAATACGGCTCCAAGCGGATGATCGATACACCGATCTCGGAACTGGGATTTGCCGGTATCGGGATCGGGGCGGCCATGAACGGATTGCGACCCATTGTTGAGTTCATGACTTTCAACTTTGCAGTGCTGGCAGCCGACCAGATTATCAACCACGCTTCGAAAATCCGGTACATGCTCGGCGGACAGGCTTCCATCCCGATCGTATTTCGCGGACCGAACGCTTCGGCAGGGCAGCTGAGTGCCACCCACTCCGTGGCGTATGACGCCATGTACGCTCATTTCCCGGGACTAAAGGTCATATACACTTCGGAACCAGCCGATGGAAAGGGACTCCTCAAGTCGGCAATTCGCGATGACAACCCGGTCCTGTTTATGGAATCTGAACAGATGTACGGACTGAAAGGAGAGGTGCCCGACGAAGATGATTTCACCATCCCGATCGGAAAGGCAAAAGTGAAACGGGAGGGCAGCGACGTTACCGTCGTGGCACACGGCAAAATGTACCATGTTGCGACCGAAGCCGCCCGCCAGATGGAGAAGGAGGGCGTGGACGTTGAAATTATCGATCCCAGAACCGTCAAGCCGCTCGATATTGAAACCATCGTCAGGTCGATCAAAAAAACCAATCGCTGTGTGATTGTCGATGAGTCGCATCCCTTTGGGGGACTGGCCGCAGAGGTCGGCTACCTGATACAGCGGGAGGCATTTGATTACCTGGATGCTCCGGTTCTGCGCGTTACCCTGCCCGATACCAGTGCCCCGTTTGCCAAGAACCTGTTTGACCATTGGTTCCCGAGTGCCGACCAGGTTATCGACGCCATCAACACGGTTACCTACCGGAAATAAGTCCGTTCCCGATAGCCCCGGGAGCCCGAAGCCGGCTGTTGATATTACAACGAACAAGTATTAGCATTCGACTGAATTTTTTGCTCGCACTAACACAATCAGATAATAACCAGGAAAATCAGTTATGGCCATTAAAGTAGAAATGCCCAAACTTAGCGATACCATGGAAGAAGGTGTCATCGCTAAGTGGAATGTGGAAGAAGGGGATACCGTAGAATCCGGCGATATTATTGCGGAAGTGGAGACCGACAAAGCCACGATGGAGGTGGAAGTTTTTGATGCCGGAACCATTCTCAAGATTTTGGCAGATGAAGGTGATGCAGTGCCTCTTGGCGACACGATGGCTATTATCGGGGAGGAAGATGAAGATATCAGCGATCTGCTCCGGGAAATCGGAAGTGGGGCGGATTCGGATGAGACCTCTCAGAAATCGGAAGAAAGCAGCTCCGTAAGCAAAGCCCCGGATAAGAAGGAACAGAAGGAGCAGAAAGAGTACGATCCGCTGTTCAGTGACCTGGAAGAATCGCAGCCCGCGGGATCGGGAAACGGGCGAATAAAGGCCTCGCCGCTCGCACGCCGCATCGCAGAGGAAAAAGGTATCGAACTGTCAAACGTGGAGGGTTCGGGTCCCGAGGGACGAATCATAAAACGGGATATCGAGGAGTACGAGCCGAAACCCGCTCCCGCTGTGGCGCCGGCCGCAGCTGCCACCTCGCGCGAAGATGAAGAGGTGCGCATTTCACAAATGCGCAAGACGATCGCCCGCCGATTGTCGGAAAGCAAGTTTACAAGTCCCCACTTCTACGAAACCATCGATCTCGATGTGGAGGAACTGGTGGAAGCGCGGGCCAAAGTGAATGAAGTCAGTGAACAGAAAATCAGTTTCAACGACATCATTGTTAAGGCGTGTGCACATGCCCTCCGCAAGCACCCCGAAGTGAACAGCTCCTGGATGGAAGAGCAAAACAAGATTGTGAAGCACGGCGACGTACATGTAGCAGTGGCCGTGGCCGTGGATGAAGGGTTGATGACCCCCGTAATACGCCACACCGACCAGAAAGGACTGCAGCAGATCGGGGCCGAAACCCGTGAACTGGCAGAACTGGCCCGTAATCGCAAATTGCAGCCGGAACAGATGGAAGGCAGTACCTTTACGGTCAGT
>JAWVZC010000425.1:0-3408 GCA_033722415.1 Balneolaceae bacterium
GCCCGATCACCCCGGCGATGATATAACCGGTAAAGATGGTCCACTTGTAAACCAGGCGATCCTCAAACGGTCGATCCTTGGTTCCCGGGCACAAGAGCACGGCAAACAACCCGTAAAACAGGTAAGCACAAAGCCCGATCCTCGTCAGGGCGAGCAAAATTTCGCTAATGTAAAACTGCTCCATTGCGTGCACCCGTTACAGGTTGTTCATCATTCAAGTGTTTTCAGTGAATAGTGGCGAAGGGAATCAAGCTGAATCCGGCTCAGATAATAGGAATACGGGAGGGTGTCCAGCCGTGCCCGTACCTGTCCGGCCATCGAATCGGTATCCACATAATCCACGATAAAGAAATGGTCGTCCACTTTTTGGCTGGCCGTATCGACCTGCCGGAGACGTGCCCGGAACGCACTGTCGCTGCGTAACTGGTAGTGTTTGTTTTCAAAATCGTACCTGGTAGCCACGCTTTCCAGCAGTACACCGCTGATATACTGCTTTGTCCGGTCCAGCAAAAACAGTCCCCCGTTCTGCAGAAGGTATGCGTCAGGGTACCGTTCCCTGATATGCCGGATCATCGATACCATCTCATCCTGCATATGGCTCCTGGCGGTATACGGGGCGACTCCGTCAATCGTGTCCAGCAGCAGCCCGTCCAGCCCGTGTTCCATGATATCGGGAACCACCTTGTCCAGCATCACAGAGCGTACGGTACTGTCCTGCAGATTTATATAATAACTGTTCCAGTTCTCATTTTTACCGATCAGGCCGGTCTGTTTCAATTCATAAAAGAACGAGCGGGCGGGATGCACTTCGCTCATACTGAGGTATCCCAGAATGCGGGTGCGGGACTGGCTCAGCTCCTTCAGTTCATAATCGGAATAGTGGTCCTGCTCCACCACCACCATGTCATACTTCCGTATCTCGGAAAGCGTAACTTTTTTGTAGTCGATACCAAAGGTGATCATGTTTTTTTGCTGTTTACAGGTTGTCACCATTCCGGCTGCCAGGATCATCACCAACAAGAGTAATGGTGTACGTTTGGACATCAGTCGCTGTCATTTAGTTAGTAAGCCGAATAATAGTAGTAGTGGAGATTCCCAAAAAAGCGCTTTGCAAAAAAGCCGGTGATTACGGCAAAAGTTATCCCTCCCACCAGCAGCCCAATAACCGCATATTCATAAGAATAGAGCCGGCTGCAGATAAAACCGACGATAATATTGACCACAATTGCGATTATCATCGCTTTGACAACCGGCCGGGGACGACCCAGCGTAAAAAAGAAGAGGGTATTCATCAGTCCCACGGAGGTAAAGAGATAACCGAAGCTGGCCAGCCAGAACACCTTGTAGAGCACGTCGCTGGAGAAAAAATCTTCCACAATCTGCACCTCGCCGGAGAGTCCCCGGAAGCTGGTCACCAGGTAATAATTTCCGATTATGGAGACCAGGCCGACCATCACCAGCAGAAACAGCTGCCGCATGTAGAACTCTTTGAAGAAATCGTGAAACTTATTGCTGAACGTCAGGTTGGTTTTTTTCTGTATCGGCAGAATCAGCGTCGAAAACCGGTTCACACTGTATTCGAGAGACGCAGTGATAAGTACAAGGCTAATTAGCGCCCAGTCCATCCCAAGCTCGTAGGACGTGTCGAACCAGATGATGTAGGGCGGGGGCGGAGACCCGGTTGACCACGCCAGTATCCGGTCCAGAAACAGGAACAGGAAATAGCAGGTACCGTAAATAAAATACCGGTAGTTGTTGTAATATTTGACTTCAAACCGGGGCAGGTGCTGTTTCTCCGTATCATCTTCATGTTTGTAGATCTGGTATTTCAGGTACGAGAATCCGTAAAACAGCATAAACAGGGATGAGGAGGACATTCCCAGCCAGTGGGAATAGTAGATCCCCAGATCGTAGATCTCCATTCCCAGGATCAGAACACCGGTTCCCGTGAGCACCCCAACCAGAATCATAAAATGTTTTTGAAGGGCGTATAAGATCGTGGAAGAGAGCAGCCAAATTCCGATAAACAGCATGTAGATGCCGCTGTAGATCATCATGTTACGGGGATAAAACGGGATGACCAGATTGGCGGTGTAGATAAGCAGCGCGGTACACACCAGGATCAGGCAGCCGATGGCGAATATGTTCCGGGACACCCGGTAGGAGAGGTAAAAGTTGTTCAGGCCCCTGAAATAGTATGAAATCTCCCGCCCCGCCGCCAGGGTGATACCCCCGGTTGCCAGGAATGCGGTGATGGTGCCGATAGCAATCACCGTGGCCTGCAGCTCATTGAAATAGAGCCAGGCCCAGAGCGAATAGGTGATAAAAACCACCGACAGAATTTGTGAAAACATCGGGGCCATAAACAGCAGTCCCGCCCCGTAATACCGGATAAAAGTAATAACCCGTTCCCATACCGAACCGCTCGTGATTTTCTGCTGTTCAACCGTTTTGTCCTCCCGGTACTCCTCGTCCACCTCCCTGAGAATCTGCTCATAGACCTTATCTGCGAGTTCAAAAATCGAATCCTGCTTGTGCTCTTTTTGAACCCGCTTGTTGGTGATTCCGATCGACTCAAGCTGTACCGCCACTGCGTAACTATCGGTCGGTACTCCCACTTTTGAACGTACCTTTTCGCTGAGATCACGAATGATCTCCTGCTCCTGGTCGCGATATAGGATATCAGCTTGTGACAACAGTCAGATTACTCCATTCTTCTATTTCGGGGTGATGGTTTTTAGCGGAAATCGCCGGACGCCAGCCAGTGTGCGATACTGCTCGTAATAGGCGTTGACCGATTTTTCAGCCGTGAAATTGTTCAGCACGATCCGGCGCGACTCACGGCCTAGGACGGTGCGGAACAGATCGTCCTCCAGTAGTTTTACGACGCCTTCGGTCAGCTCGTCGGCAGCACCGGGCCGGCAGATAATCCCGCACCGCTCCAGCACATCCCGCACACCGCCCACGTCGGTGGCCACCACCGGGCACCCGCAGCTCATCGATTCGAGCACCGTGTATGGGGCCCCTTCTGATATGGAGGTTAAAATCAACAGATCTCCCTTGTTATACACTTCCGTCGGGTTGTTGTGGAAACCCTCGATAAAAAAGTGATTCTCAAGTCCGCGGTCCGCAATCCAGCCATGGCATTTTTCGGTATAGTCCGGGTCTACGGTGGTATCGCCAAAAAGCTTGAACTGCACATCCGGAATCTGGTCGCGTACCCGGTCGCAGGTGTCGATCATCGTTTCGATATCCTTCAGCGGAAAAAGGTTGGCCAGTGCCACTACGGTCGGGCGGTCGTACGTCTTGCTCCCCGTCAGGTCAAGCGGCCTGAACTTGTCGATATCCACACCATTGACGATAACCTGTATTTTTTCCTCGCTCCCCCCGAAACGAACCTCCCAGTCA
>JAWVZC010000426.1:0-3408 GCA_033722415.1 Balneolaceae bacterium
CCATGAAACGGCCGATAACGTAGCATCGTTTTTAGAATCCTAAAGCAGGCAAAGATTTCTTATTTTCAGTCCTCGTGAGTGTGAGTGTTGGAGTAATAGTAACAGAAATTCAAAGCAGAAAAAATATTTATGGCGAACGCATATTTCGAAATACGGGAACCTGACAACGAACCTGTACAGTCTTATGCACCGGGAACTCCCGAACGGTCAGCATTAAAGAAGGAACTTGAACGTTTACGAACCCAGAAGGTTGAGATTCCTGCCATTATTGGTGGCCAAGAAGTAAAAACCGGCAATACCACCGAAGTTGTAATGCCGCACAATCACGGGCATTCGCTTGCCACGCTGCATATCTGTGGCGAAAAAGAGGTGGCCCTGGCTGAGGAAGCCGCCCTGGAGGCACGAACCTCGTGGGCGAATATGCCCTGGGAACACCGGGTTTCCGTGTTCCGGAAGGCGGCGGACCTGCTTTCCGGTCCATGGCGATATACCCTGAATGCGGCCACCATGCTGGGCCAGTCCAAAACGCCCCACCAGTCGGAAATAGACGCGGTGGCCGAACTGATCGATTTCTTCCGTTTCAACTCCTATTATCTAACCGAAATTTATCGAGATCAACCCTATTCACCGGACGGCATGTGGAACCGTACCGAGTACCGCCCGCTTGAAGGGTTCGTGTTCGCGGTTACCCCGTTCAACTTTACCTCCATTGCCGGCAACCTTCCGACCGCTCCTGCCATCTGTGGGAATGTGTCGCTCTGGAAACCGGCCACCTCCTCCATCTATTCCAGTTATTTCCTGATGAAACTGCTGGAGGAAGCGGGCCTTCCGGGCGGCGTCGTCAACTTTCTGCCGGGTGCCGGAGCCGACGTCGGAACCCCGGTTATGCAGAGCAAACACCTGAGCGGGCTTCACTTTACCGGCTCTACCGGTACATTCCAGCACCTATGGCGCCAGATCGCCGAACATATCGATCACTACAACACCTATCCCCGTATCGTCGGCGAAACCGGAGGCAAAGACTTTATTTTCGCTCATGAGACGGCGGATGTAGACGCCCTTGTAGTGGCGGCCCTTCGCGCTGCTTATGAATACCAGGGACAGAAATGCTCCGCGGCCTCACGCATGTATATCCCCGAGTCGCTTTGGGAAGCGTTCATGGACAGCTTCTCCGACGAAGTCTCCAGGATCAAGGTGGGTGATGTCGAGGATTTCAGCACGTTTATGGGTGCCGTTATCGACCAGAACGCCTTTGACGACATAACCTCCTACATCGACTACGCCAAAGAGTCCGATGACGCCGAGATTCTGATCGGTGGCGAGTATGACGATAGTGAAGGTTACTTCATTCAGCCCACGCTGGTTCGGGCGCACGATCCCACATTCAAAACCATGAAAGAGGAGATCTTCGGCCCAGTACTGACAGTCTACGTGTATGAGGATGACCAGTTCGAAGAGACGCTTGAACTCTGCGATTCCACCTCTCCCTATGCCTTAACAGGGGCCATTTTCGCGCAGGACCGTCAGGCCCTGAACCTGATGTCCGATTACCTGCGGCAGTCGGCGGGCAACTTCTACATCAACGACAAGCCAACGGCCGCCGTCGTCAACCAGCAGCCGTTCGGCGGAGCTCGGAAATCGGGAACCAACGACAAGGCCGGTAGTGCCGCCAACCTGATGCGCTGGCTTTCGGTGCGCTCGATCAAGGAGAGTACCGTTCCCCCAAAAGATTGGACGTACCCCTACATGGACGGGGAGTAAAAAAATTATGCGACGCACCGGGTTAGGTGCGTCGCATATCTATAGGTCGGCTAACTAGCAAATGGGAGCCGCCCATATTGAGTTGCGTCAGTATCTTGTCACGTCAAACTCACCAGTAGATCCGGTCCAAGGGAATGCGTTGGGGACAACACCACTGCACTCGGTCAGCGCATCACCGTTTACCGTACCCTGTTACCCGATATCTTCCTTTTTGTTCCGGGCAGCTTCATCTGCCAAAGCGACATCACCGGCAGCCGGTACTTTTTGTCTCACAGAGCGGATACTTCCCGGAACCGGCAGACGATCGATTAACGATTGGGCAACAGAAACGTCCGGAATGGGTTGCGCTATATTCCGTCCTTATAGCCACCTTTGCCAACTCCCTGTTTTGCCTGAATTTACTGCTGAATCTGTGTGGTGAGAATTCCTATTTCGGCACAATTATTTATGATTTCCGAATCTCATTTTAGATATTTAACACGCAAAATTTTTAACGGAAACGAGTACTATGGATATCAGTATACTGGGTTGCGGGTGGCTTGGTTTTCCGCTGGCCAAAAGATTTATCGAAAAGGGGCACACGGTAAAAGGTTCTACGACTACCGAGGAGAAACTTGAGGATATGCGGGAGGCGGGTATCGACCCGTTTCTGTTCAGCCTGCAGCCGGAACTGGAACAGGACAATATTGTTCTGAAAAAATTTTTTGAATCCGATGTCTTGTTTCTGAACATTCCTCCCGGCCGCAGTAGGGAGAATGTGATCGATTTTCACACCCGGCAGATACAGGCCATTATCGGGTATCTTCAAACCTCACGGATCGATTTTGTGATATTTGCAAGCTCAACCTCGGTCTACCCCAAAAAGGGCGGAGTGATGACTGAAGAGGATACCCGGCCGGGGAACGCCACGCGCAGTTCCGGGGAGGCCCTGCTGAAAGTGGAACAGGTACTTAGCGAAAATGAACATTTCGATACTACCATTATCCGATTTGGCGGTTTATACGGGTATGACCGGCACCCGGCGCGGTACCTGGCCGGCAAAAAGCAGATTCCCGGGGGTAATGCCCCAGTGAACCTGATCCACCGCGACGACTGCATCAACATTGCAGAAAAGATCATCGAAAACGATATCCGGAACGAAATATTTAATGCGGTCTCAGACGGACATCCGCCCAAAAACCAGTTTTACCGGGTGATTGCCGAGCAGGCCGGTCTTGAGCCGCCCACGTTTCTTCCCGACGATGAAAAAGATTACAAGGTGATTTCCAACCGAAAACTCAAACACACCCTGGAGTACCAGTTTCGTTATCCGAATCCGATGGATGTGGAACCCACCCTGCCAAAGTAAACCTGCCGTGTCACCGGTTCTGTGGTTGCATTTCCAGGTCGTTTCGTCCACCGCCCGTTGCTGCACGCCGGGTTTGTTCCCTGTTGATGCCCTCCTCGCAAAAAAACTACGTGCTCCAGTTCAGAGTCATCGCGGTGCTTGTGCCCTCACCACCCTCCCCGGCCTGATCGACGCGAGAGTGGCCCTCCATTACACTTCCAAAACATGATTGAGATCATAACCCGTTGTCCTTCATGAACTTAAGAGCTCTTTAACTTGTTACCTTACCTGATGCAATCGAATAAGGCATGAATGACTAA
>JAWVZC010000427.1:0-3398 GCA_033722415.1 Balneolaceae bacterium
ATACTACATTATCGATCGCACGCTGGGACCGTTAATGGGCAGCATCGGCGGATTCGGATCCTGGTTTTCCCTGGTCTTTAAAAGCGCGTTTGCCCTGATCGGAATGGGGGCCTATATATCGATCTTTTTCGAGGTTCCCATAACTCCGGTCGCTGTAATTCTGGCGATCGCCTTCGGCGGATTGAATATTTTCGGCGCCAAGGAGACCACGCGCGTTCAGAATATTCTGGTGATCACGCTGCTCGCCATCATGGCATTCTACCTGGTGCAGGGATTTGCCCACATTTTTTCGATGGATATCCTGGACATACATCGCCGGCAATTTACCCCGTTTTTCACCGGCGGAGTGCAGGGATTCTTCGCCACCGTGGGAATGGTGTTTGTGTCGTATGCGGGCCTGACCAAGGTAGTAAGTGTGGCCGAGGAGGTCGAAGAACCGGATCGCAATGTGCCCCGGGGGATGTTTCTCTCCATTATAACCGCAATTTTCGTCTATGTGGGCGGAGTTTACCTGATGACCGCGGTGCTCGAGCCGGAAGCTTTCCGACAGGATTTGACGCCCGTTGCCACCGCCGGCGAGATATTTCTTACCTGGCTGCCGGGTGATACCGGTCTGATTCTGGTGGTAATTGCGGCAATCGCCGCGTTTGCCTCCACGGGGAATGCGGGCATTATGTCGGCTTCCCGGTTTCCGCTGGCTATGGCCCGAGACAGCCTGATTCACAAAAAGTTTTCGGAGGTCAGCCGGTTTGACACCCCAATGATATCGATTATAGCAACAACCGGCATGATGATCTTCCTGCTGCTGGTGTTCAACGTGGAGGAGGTGGCCAAGCTGGCCAGCGCGTTCAAGCTGTTGCTGTTTGGGCTGCTCAACCTGGCGGTAATCGTAATGCGCGAGAGCCGCATCAAGGAGTATGACCCGGGATACACCTCCCCGTATTATCCATGGCTGCAGATGGCGGGGATGCTGACCTCCGGGCTGCTTATTTTTGAGATGGGCATGGTGTCCATCCTCTTTACGGTGGCTGTTATCATCCTGTCTGTAGCCTGGTACTACTACTACGCCTACGGCAAGATCGACCGGCAGGGGGCCATCTACCATGTGCACGCCCGCCTCGGGCGCTACAAGGATCGCGGGCTGGAACATGAGATGCGCCGTATCCTTCAGGAAAAAGGTCTACGCGACGAGGATCCCTATGAGCTGGTGGTCAGCAAGGCGGCCGTGCTCGATGTCACCGATCCTTCGGTAACCTACGCCGATGTCATTGACCGGGCCTGCGAAAACCTGGCCACGAAAGTCAATGTAGAAAAGGAGATCCTGATCAGGGAGTTTGAAGAGATGAGTGACTTCGGAGCCATTGCCATTGGCGAGGGCGCGGCGCTTAACCACACCCGAATTGAGCCGGATATCGAACCGGAACTCTATATCGTTCGCATCAGGGAGGGGATGGTGCTCGATGACAAATACCTCGCAGCCGCCAGCAGGAACCACGAGGGTACAGAGAACAGGTTGTACGCCATCTTTTTCCTGATCAGCTCCGAGAAACGGTCTACCCAGCACCTTCGATTCCTGGCTCATATCGCCGAGATGATCGACCAGGAGAACTTCCTGGAACGCTGGAACGAGGCCAGTGATGAGGGCGATCTGCGTGAAATTTTATTGCGCGACGAGCGGTTTATCAACCTTGAAATCAGGGCTGATAATCATACCCGACATATGATCGGGAAAAAAATACGGGATATCTCACTGCCGGGTGAAAGTCTGGTGGCCATCATCAAGCAGCAGGGGAATATTACTATTCCGCATGGCAACACGGTGGTTCACGAGAGCGACGAGCTTTCCATTATCGGTGAAACCGAAGATATCGAGCAGATAAAAAAGATGTTAAATGATGATGAGTTGCATTGACCGGAATACCACGTTTTTGTCATATTTCCAATCGGTGCCATTGAACGGTATTGAAATGAATCGGGTTAGTGGTACATTTTGGGAGTACCTGAAGAAGTAGAATCGCAATAAAAGGGGATGTAACACGCCCCGCGGAGAGCAAGCCGGTGTACAACAACGGTCAGTTTCGCAGTCGCAGGTAAGTCACGATACAACATAATTAAGGATTATGATAAAGGACAAACTGGAAAAACAGCTGGGCCTCTGGGATGTATTTGCAATTAGTACGGGCGCTATGTTTAGTTCAGGGTTTTTCCTGCTTCCCGGTATCGCTGCCGCACAGACAGGGCCTTCCGTTTTCCTGGCATACCTGTTCGCAGGGGTGCTGGTACTGCCCACCATGTTCAGCGTTTCTGAGCTTTGTACGGCACTTCCACGGGCAGGTGGTACCTACTATTTCATCGATCGCAGTCTCGGACCCGTGATGGGGACGGTCGGCGGGTTCGGATCCTGGCTGGCCCTGGTTCTCAAAAGCGCATTCGCCCTGATCGGTATGGGGGCCTATATCGGGATTTTTTATGAACTTCCGATTACGCTGGTTGCGATTATTCTCACGATACTGTTCGGCATTATTAATGTGGTGGGCGCCAAGGAGACCACCCTCCTGCAGAAAGTACTGGTTGCTTCCCTGCTGGGAATTATGTTTTTCTATATCATCCAGGGGCTATTCGAGATCTTTTCGCTCAATTTTGTGGAAGTTACCCGCACCCGGTTTCAGCCGTTCTTCATCAATGGTGTAAACGGGGTGCTGGCGACCATCGGTATGGTGTTCGTTTCCTATGCAGGACTCACGAAAGTGGCCAGCATAGCCGAGGAAGTCCAGAATCCCGACCGGAATATTCCGCTGGGCATGATCTTGTCACTGATCGTGGCGGTGATCGTCTATGTGGTTGGGGTATATATTATGGTGGCGTTGCTGGATCCGAGCGAGCTGCGCCAGGATCTCACCCCGGTAGCCACTGCAGGGGAGGTATTCCTGGACTGGCTACCGGAACCTGCCGGGCTCGTGCTTGTAGTTATCGCTGCCATTGCGGCGTTCGCCTCCACCGGTAATGCCGGTATTATGTCGGCCTCCCGCTACCCGATGGCGATGGCGCGAGACAAACTGCTGGATTACCGTTTTTCCGAGGTGAACGCCCGTTTCGGGACCCCTGTGATCTCCATTGTCGGAACCACATTTCTTATGATCTTCTTCCTGCTGGCGTTTAATGTTGAAGCTGTGGCCAAGCTGGCCAGTGCGTTCCAGCTTCTGCTGTTCGGACTGCTTAATTTTGCCGTCATTGTAATGCGGGAAAGCAAAATCCAGGAATATGATCCCAGCTTTCGGTCCCCGCTCTACCCGTGGATGCATATCGGTGGAATGATTATTTCGGTGCTGCTGATTCTGGAAATGGGGCTGATCCCGATCCTGTTCACCGCGCTTATCGCCGTGTTCAGCGTGGGCTGG
>JAWVZC010000428.1:0-3398 GCA_033722415.1 Balneolaceae bacterium
ACCCCTTTGATGTTGGTCGCACCAAGGTCAATTCCAACGGCAAGTTTTTCAGTGTCCATCATATTATTTCGGTATTTGTCCTTCACTGACGCTCCACCCACCGTCAATGGCGAGTACCTGGCCGGTGGTAAATCGGGACTGTTCTGACATAAAGTAGCAGGCTGCGCCGTCCAGGTCCTCAGGCTGAGCGATTCGGCCCCCATCCAGCGGCTGCTTGGTAGCAATAAACTGCATAATCTCCTCATCCTGTGCCGCTCGCTGTGCCATCGGCGTTTCCACCAGGCCGGGTGCAATTACGTTAACCCGGATATTATCGCTGGTATAGTAGGATGCAATGGACTTACTATACCCGATGATGGCCGCTTTTGCCGCAGCATAGGCATGGGTAACAAAATATTCCGGGGAGGGCGAATACCCGAGTACCGACCCCATATTAAGGATGCTTCCGCCGGTTTCCTCAGCCCGGAACGCCCTAACGGCAGCACGGTTTGAGAGCATCAGGGATGTGAGGTTAAGTTCAAACGTTTTATTCCAGCCCTCAATAGTCATTTCATGCAGCGGACCGTCGCCCATGCTGCGCCCGCTTCCCCCGGCTACGTGATACAATCCGTCAAAACTCCCGAACTTCTCCAGGCATTGTTCGATTGCCTCCACTGCGGTTTCCTCCCGGGTGGCATCCCCCTGCAGAACAACCGAACTGGAGGGAAGATCTTCCCGGGCGTCCCGGCAGGAATCCCCGTCGAGCCCCACGGCTACTACATGGGCTCCTTCCCTGGTAAATGCTTGCGCTGCCGAGAGTCCCATCCCCCCGGTTCCGCCGATAATCACGATGTTTTTATCATCCAGCATTTTTAGATTAATGTTTGGTTCTCAATACTGTGCAGCGTTACCTATCTTCATTATTCACTTTCCAGAACCTATCAATACGCCATTACCTATCTTTTTTTTCAAAGTGGCCCGTTGCTCGAGTCGTTCTGTTGCCATTTTCACCGGCTTCGATCACCAATTCCCCTGCCTGTCGCGGTCCGTTCTTCAAAGTCTCTTCCGAAATCGTGACTATCTCGCGGGGCTTGTTTGTTTCTCCCCGGTGGGGGTGATCACCGATATATCCGCCACTGTAGCTCACGTCGAACTCGAACAGTCTGAATGTAAGAATGCCCGGACTGACGCTGCCGCGCAGGTAGTTGAGATCGGACTGCGTACCCCACAGCGCCCCGTGGACAATCTGCCAGATGCCATCCCGCTTTTTGGCCGTGATGCGGTGATGCTCACCACACAGATAGGCATCCACATTATATTCCACCATCGTTTTCCAGAAGGCGCTGTCGGTGCCGCCCTCCAGCATATTGGCACTGGAGTTTTTGCTTTCAACCGGGCCAACTACCGGTACGTGCCCCTGCACTATGATGAACTCCTTGTCCTGGTATTTCTCGAGCGTCTGCCGCAGCCATTGCAGCTGCCGGCCGGATACCGTCATCGCCATACGATTACCGGCATCCTCGAAAGTATCCACCGATATAACGGCCAGATTTTCCTTGGTAAAGGAGTATGAGAGGCCCTTTTTGTGCTCGGGACCGTTACGGGGCATATCAAAAATGGAGGCAAACTGTTCGGCAAATACCGGTGCCAGGTCCATTTTGCTCAACCCCTGGTCGTCGCCGTATTCGTGATCGCCTGGCGCTATATATAATCGGATGTTTTTATCCTCAAATCGCTGTTTGAATCCACCCCAGTACTCTTCGGTTTTGGTGCGCACCTGGTTTTCCCCCGACCACCAGCGGGCGTCCATGATATCCCCCGCATTCAGCGAAAAGGCGGGGCCTTCCTTTTTCATGCCTTCCAGGAACCAATCCATAGCCTCTTCCCACCCCGGCTGGGGATAGCCGATATTCCAGTTAAACAGATCCGGGTAGCTGGTAAAATGAAAGCTGGCATTGTCGCTTGAGGTGGGAAACTCAAACATATTCTGGGGCTCGCTGCTGTTCACGGTATTCGGAGACTGTCCCAGAGCAGTCATTGAACTACAAACCGTTAATACTGAGCCTGTCAACATGAGCGTAAAAAAGAAGAGCCGATTTTTTAATTTATTTTTGATCGACAATTTCCTGACTGATTCTTCCATAAGTATATTTTTAAGTATTAATTTAATCTGGCGTTTACTGGTTAGTTCGGGCTTCCTAAAAAAAGTACCAATCGCTTCTTTCTGATGGAAGAGTTGTTCCTTTTTGTGTGAACAAAAAGAAACCCAAAAAATCACCGGCGGAGGATTTCTTCGCCTGGCTGCACTTCGCTGTGGCTGAAAGAAACCCAGATATTCCCGTCGGCAGCTCCATCCGGCGGATAGAGGTTTTCCACTTGCCTGGACCTTCCCGGTATCGATTGCAGGGTTTCTTTCTTAACGCCTGCGCTGCGTTTGCCCGGGGCGGCTCAGAAATCACAAGGCCGGAAGGGAGAAATCCCGAGATCTCGGATAACCCCAAGTCCAGAAAATCCCTGCAACTTCCTCCTAAAAAGCGATAGATGTTGATAAGCAACTCGTTTGAATAGAGCATAAAACGGGGATATCTGGGATTTTATGGTGACTTTTTTGGTTCGTTTTTTGGTCATACAAAAAATGAACACCCCGGTTTGTCGATACTCATTGTTGTATAAACAAGGGGCAATACCGACATGAATGGATCGCAAAAAGCAGGTTTTTTAAGCAAATCAGTCCAATTCGGTGCATTTATTTACTTCATAAATTCTTCTAATTCATTGGTAATCAATGAGTTAATATGGGTATGAGGAGGCCCTAGTTAGACTCATAAGATATTTCGTCAGATCGGCCAGTTCCTGATCGTTCATTTGAAAGCTGGCAGCATCAGGCATTAAACTGGTTGAAAGCTGCACCTTGCTTGCAATGTTTTCACTTCGAAATACGTGGCGATTTCCCAATACGTCCTTCAGCACAACGATACCGCCGTTAGTCAGGACAATTCCATAGGCAGCTCTACCGTCTTTCGTAGTGATGATCCACGGTTCAAAACCGAACTGGACTGCCTCTCCGGGTTCGATAACCGCTTCGAGCAGCTCCGTTTTACCCATTTTCCCACCGATGTTTGCCAGTGAGGGTCCAAATTGCCCTCCCCCTTCGCCGTTGGAGTGACATATAACACAATGGCGGAAAAATTGAATTTTACCCTTATCTGCTGATGCTTCAAGCGACGATATTTCGCGGATGTCATAATCTTTGGTTTCAGCGGGTTGATTAAAATGCCCGCCGGCCAGTGTCCTGACGTACTGGTCCGGATTTTGAAAAATTTCTTCCGATGCGGTCTGTCGCAGGTGAGGGGGTAACAGATCGTGGGCCGCCAAACTTAACAGATGAATGCCGCCAACCGAATCCCGGGCCATCTGCC
>JAWVZC010000429.1:0-3394 GCA_033722415.1 Balneolaceae bacterium
ATTCTGGATACTGAGATGAAGGCGCGAGGTGCGCTGCGCCTCGATCCGAAGCTGATCTTCCAGCGAGGTATTCCACTTTCTGAACTTATAGTCGAACCAGCTGCGCTCAGAGTCGGTCAAGAGTCCCGCCGCCTGCAGCCGCTGGGCAAGTGCGGTCAGAAAAAGCTCGTCGTCATTCTTGGGACCGATCAGTTCCGGCAATCTGCGGATCAGGTACCCGGGTTCCTCACTCTCGTCATCCTGGATTTTTTCGGCTACATCCTCTACCCGGTCCCGCAGCTCGCGCTGCGCCAGGAGCTGTTCTGATTTTTCCATCAGGCGCCGGATCAGGGAAAGTCGTATCAGTATCGGTACCGCCCACAGCTCGCCCAGCCGCAGCGTGGCAACCTCCTGGTAAGCTTGTACGGCAGTCGAGGTATTGTCCTGATCGATCATGTTGTCGCTAATGGCCGCCAGATTCTCAACCAGTTCATAGATGCGGGGATACCCTTTGAACTCACCCTCTTTGAGTCGGGGCAGCTTCTTATAGTACGAGGGGGGCAGGTCTTCCCTGAGCTGTACGATCTGTTCCTGGATAATGTAAAAGTTGTCCAGTACCCACTCACCGGCCGAGGAGAGCTCCCGCTTCTGCTTGGCGGCTCTTGCCAGTTCGCGATAGGTTTTTTTCAGAATTTCATCGGCTCTATCCAGTATGGGCTGAATAGGCTCCAGCGGCTTTTTTTCATGCGTAACGACTTGGCGGCGGGCCAGATCCCTGACCTCATCCTCAAGAAAGTGCTTGTTGTAGTAAACAGGGGTTTCAGTCGGCATTGCAACATTGTCCTGATGATGAGCCTACAGTACCCATCCGGCGATAGTTAGGTTAGCATTCCGTACAAAAGGTAGCAGTTCCGCGAAAAAAATATTCAATAGAATATTGCAAATCCGGTGCTACCGTATCTCGATAATATCTTTGGTCCCATCCTTTTCCACGATCTCCAAACTGGTGATCCAGCCTTGCGAATCCTCATCCACGTAAATCTCTGAAGGATGTAGGATCATGCGGTCCAGCTGCTCCACCCTGATATCCAGCAGGTCGTCTTTCGGATTGTAGGTGATGCCCTCCAGCGGGAGCCATCCGGTTTCCGGCTGGGCTCCAATATCCTCCGACAGTATCTGGATACCGGCATATTCGGGCTGATCGTCCTTCAGGAACTTTTTTGAGAACGTGTCAAAAAAGGATTGCCAATCGCTTCGGTTTATTTTTCTGACGGCCATACCTGCCCCTTGTGCGTTTAGGTTCCACGGTTTTCAGTTGTAAAACAAGTTATCTAAAGCCCCAAATGTTGATAAACAGGTTATACCTGCAACTCGTGAGGGCGAAAGTATTACACTTACCGCGTGCCGCGGGAAGGCCGGCGGCAGAAGACGCACGACGGGCGTCAGAGCGTTTGCTCACCTGAACCAATACAGAAACCGGGTTGGGCCCGGGCATAGCCGGTTCCGTGAATAAAAAGAGCCCGCAACAGGACTGTGTTGCGGGCTCCTCTTCTCTGAACTAAAATTACGAAGCTATCGGTATTCTTTCGCCGGCATTGTCCGGGTCAAGTTCGGGAGGTATATTCTCAGCTTCCGAAATAAATCGGAATAGCACCCTCTACCGGTAGCTTCGTTGTTAACCACACATCTCGACGGTTAACAGGTACCGGAGTACAGATTTATTCTCTTTATCCATTTGAATATGGCTAAAGAAGCAATCAGCGGAAAATTTCCTGATATACCCGGTATCCACCGTAATGAAGTTCCGGGCTGTACTCTGAAATCTCACTACGTCAAGGCTTCCACAACCATGGTAATCAAAAGACAAGGGGAGAAAAGTAGGTAAATTACGGGGAGGGTTGTAGGGAAATTCCCGACCCCTGCCGGGGGGCAGAAATTTGCCGCCCTGGAGAGCGGAACCGCCGGAACTTGCAACGGCTCCCTGTCTCCTGTGTGGCGATTACGCACGCGATGGATCGCGTTTCCCCTACACGGATTCGCGAACCCTTTCTTACCTTTGAAATAATTGTTAACTACCTCTGGCTGGTACGGCCATCCCAACATTCGGTAATGCTGCAATGAAATGATGAGCAAAGAAACTGACGGTGACACACCGCCCCGGGGCAAGCGGCTGCTGGTATTGGGCCTGGCTGCGATCGGTGTGGTGTACGGCGATATCGGCACCAGTCCGATCTACGCCATCCGGGAATCGTTTCACGCCTCCTACGGGCTGGATCCCACACCCGATAATGTGCTGGGGGTGCTCTCGCTGATCTTCTGGTCGCTCATTCTTGTCATATCGCTCAAGTACCTGGTGTTGGTACTCCGGGCTGACAATAACGGCGAGGGTGGCATTATCGCCCTGACGGCGCTGGTCAGCCCGCCCGACGGCAATGCCAACGGCAAGCGATGGATCCTGGTGCTGCTGGGACTGTTTGGGGCCGCCCTGCTCTACGGCGACAGTATGATCACGCCGGCGATCTCCGTACTGAGCGCCATCGAGGGACTTGAAGTGGCGACTCCGGTGTTCGAGCCCTATATCATACCGATCACGATCGGCATACTGATCGCCCTGTTTGCCGTTCAGTCGAAAGGTACGGCGGGCATCGGCTCCGTGTTCGGCCCGATTACGCTCACCTGGTTCCTGACCCTTGCCACGCTGGGCATCGTGCAGGTGGTTCAGCATCCAGATGTGCTGGCCGCGCTCAATCCGGCGCACGGCTACTGGTTTTTCCTCCGCAACGGGTGGACCGGTTTTCTCGTACTCGGATCCGTTTTCCTGGTGGTTACCGGCGGCGAGGCGCTCTACGCCGATATCGGCCACTTTGGACTTCGTCCCATTCGCCTGACCTGGTTTTGCGTAGTGCTCCCCTCCCTCCTGCTCAACTACTTCGGACAGGGTGCCCTCATTATCAGCAGTCCGGAGACGATCGAACATCCGTTTTTTCACATGATTCCCGGCTGGGGATTGTATCCGCTGGTCGTACTGGCCACCGTGGCCACCATCATTGCGTCGCAGGCCGTTATCTCCGGCGCCTTCTCGCTCACCCGGCAGGCGGTGCAGCTTGGGTATTTCCCGCGGCTCAAAGTGGAGCAGACCTCGGAAACGCAGTTCGGACAGATATACATGCCGGCTATCAACTGGATGCTGATGATCGCCTGTATCGGGCTGGTACTCGGATTTCGGTCGTCCAGCAATCTGGCATCGGCCTACGGGGTCGCCGTTACCACGGATATGGTGTTCACCACGATCCTCTTTGCGATAGTCGCCCGCACCCGGTGGCGGTGGAGCCGGTGGATGGTTGCGCTCATGGGCCTGGTCTTGCTGACGATAGATCTCTCTTTCTGGGGAGCCAACCTGCCGAAAATACCGACG
>JAWVZC010000430.1:0-3386 GCA_033722415.1 Balneolaceae bacterium
CACTATGCGATTACCTGTCTGTCTCAATATGCAAAAGAACAAAAACCGCTTTGAATATCTCAAAAACTGTTGAGCAAAAAATAGGGTTGAGCGCAATTCGAAAATTGGCTTCAACCCATTTCCAGAACGGACTTCAAATATAGGATTAATATTGGTGATATGTCAATCTTTTTTTGGTCTTTTTTTCCTGTATGCCGATCGATTCTCTGCCTGCTCCTCCTCTCCTTCTCAGTTGTCGAGTAGACTGTACTCGGATGGATCCTCGTCGTACTCCCGGAAGAGCCTCACCCCCAGATAAAAAAGTGGGGTGTCAAACAGGGCAAAGAAAAATTTGAACAGATAGGAATTCAGTATCAATATGATCAGGCTCCCGATCGTGTTGACGTTCTCGCCCAAATTTCCGGCTATATATAATATGGAGAGGATTGCAGTGGAGTCGACCAGCTGGCTTACCGTGGTGGATGCGTTGTTGCGAAGCCACAGGTGCTTTCCCTTCGTCAGGTTTTTCCAGAAATGAAACAGCCGCACATCGATCGTCTGCGCAGTGAGGTAGGCGATCATGCTGGCAATGGTGTTGCCCACCATGAACTCGTACACGCCTTCGAACAGATTGATGCCGCCACTTACTCCCGAGGTGTTGGGCAGCCAGTGGTTGATGCTCATCAGCAGCAGCATGAAACAGTTCATCCCGAACCCGACCCAAACCATCATCTGTGCCTTTTTCCGGCCAAACAGTTCGGATATCAGGTCGGTTGCCAGAAACGTGAAGGGATAGGCGATTACGCCGACCGGCACGCTCATCGTGTAGATATTCTCATCTCGGACCAACGAGGGTGTAATCGACTTGAGCCAGCCGGGCAGCTCAATGGAAAATATCGTTACAAATTTTGTCGTACCGATCACGTTTCCCAGCACCAGCGAAGTCAGAAAAACCCCCGCCAGCGTAAGGAAGAGAGCGTCGCGCTTGAAGGGTGTCCGTTCGGTAAAAAGCTTCATCAAGGATACTCGCGAATCTGAAATCACATTTAGAATAAACCCCGTTGCCAAATATATAAAAGGTCAACAGGCGTTGAGCCTAACAAATACCGAAAAACAATTTTGAATCCCAATAGTTTCCTCATCCGGAAATAAATCGGTACCCCCCCCTACCAAAGGAACCGGGATGCCGGCGGGACAGGATCGGGAACAGATCCTGCGACGATTGCGGATATCTGCCGGACAAACCGAACTATTCGAGATCCGCTACTCCTCCTGCAGCCAGCCTTCAAATGTCTCCTGAAGTGTTTGTCCGATGATCTCCTGAATCTGTTTCCATGTATCGGGGTTCGCCTCTTCTGGAAATTTCTGGTTCACTTCCACTTCGATCCCGGCGTAATGTCCGGAGGTGAACTGTTTTCTCAGGTAGGTAGAGAATCCATCCATCACTCCTTCGTAGGGATAGTTGAGTCGGATTTTCAGGTCGGAGTTTTCTTCCAACAGCGTTCTCCAACGGGTACAGAACTCCATCTCCCTGGGCCGGGAGGGATCGAACAACAGTCCGACATCGGTCTTGCGTATCCGGCCGTGCAGCTCGGGCGTGAAGGTGTGCACGCTCAGGTGCAGCACGTAGTTCCCCGAACCGATCAGATCGGATATCAGCTCTTCCACCTCCCTGCGGTGTGGCTCGTAATAGTCGCGTATCAGGGCCTGCCTCTCCTCTTTTTCCAGCGAATGGACGAATTCCGAAAATGCGGAGGGGTTGTGCAGCGAACGGTTCAGATCGACCAGCAGCCGGGTGACGGGATGGGTGTAGGGGGTGACCTCCAGCTGTTCGGACAGGGTTTTGGTGAGCTCCAACGCCCCAATGTCGTACCCGCGGTGGGTCTCCAATACGGATGGATTCTGCTCAAACAGATACTCGTAAAATTCCGGAACCCTATTGCCGGCGTGCTCGCACGATATGACAATTTTTTTATTTACGATACCCGGCTCCCCCCTCTCGATCTGCTCGGTTGGCATATCCGGGTGCAATGGGAGAATAATCCGGTTACCGGATCATCGACCGGCCCGAAATCAAGATGCGCAGATCTGTGCCGGTTATAATTCTCGTACAGCTGCGCCCTCCCTAAACCATGTCGTTGCGTTTCGCCTCCTGACATTTCAGCCTTCACTATATCGTTCATTACATCTAATAAATTTTTTACGGTGATCTATCATTCCAATCTTCCGGAACAATTCGGCGGCTGCGGCAAGCCATGCCCGGGCCGAATGGTTCAAGTTCGACGGCGAAAAATATACCGATTATCCGGCGGTGATTTAAGGCAAACATTTTTCTATGTTCCGATCGATAATTATCAAGCGTGAACGGCCGACCTATCACCAAACAGAAATTATATTGAAATGTCTTTACTGCTGTTGGCACCAAACCGCGACATGCAGCCGTGGAAAGAAGCGGTCCTGGAGGTCGATCCCAATCTGGATGTCGAGGTCTGGCCGGATGTGGGACCTAAGGAACGGGTACAGTTTGTCGTAAGCTGGGATCACCCCAACGGAGTACTCAATCGGTATCCAAATTTAAAGGCGGTTTCTTCGCTTGGGGCCGGCGCCGACCACATCCTGAGAGATCCCGAACTGCCGAAATCCGTAGAGATATGCCGGGTGGTATCTCCCTCCCTGGTCCGCCAGATGCAGGAGTACGTGCTCGGTGCGGTATTAAACTTCCAACGGAACAGTTATACCTATTTCCGGCGCAAGCAGGAGAGGATCTGGGAAGTACTCCCGAACAAGGATCTTCATGATATTCCGGTAGGTATTATGGGATTGGGCAGGCTGGGCCGGCCGGTAGCCGAGCATCTCGCCCTGAACGGCTACCGGGTCAGCGGCTGGTCGCAGTCGCAAAAAAATATCGAGGGGATACACTGCTACGACGGGAACCGGCTAGATACGTTTCTGAGCGAAAGTCGCATCCTGGTCTGTCACCTGCCGCTGACGGAGGCGACCGAGGGCATACTCGAACTGGAACTGTTTAAAAAACTGCAGCATCCCTCCTATCTGATTAATGTGGGGCGCGGCGAGCATCTGGTCGATGAAGACTTGATCTACGCCCTGGATAAAGGATGGTTCGGGGGCGCGTGCCTGGATGTGTTTACCGAAGAGCCGCTACCCGGCAGCCATCCGTTCTGGAACCGGGAAAACATCATGATCACTCCTCATGCGGCCAGCATTACTCCACCGGAAGAGGTGGCCGAACAGCTTGTGGAGAACTATAAAAGGGCACTATCCGGAATGGAGCTGCTAAACCAGGTGGACCGAGAAAAAGGGTATTGAGGCCGTCGTCGAGCGTTGATTTGCCGGACCCTGCCTGAATAGAGAGAACACCATTCCGCAAACCCAGAACCTAGACTGGA
>JAWVZC010000431.1:0-3385 GCA_033722415.1 Balneolaceae bacterium
CCCCAAGATGGCATTCGGCACCGGGTATCACGAAACCACCCGCCTGATGTTGCATCTGCTGCCCGATGTTATTGAAAAGGGGAGCTGGGTTCTGGATGCGGGCACCGGGACGGGGGTGTTGGCCATCGGGGCTGTAAAGCTGGGAGCCAGCAACGTGTTTGCGTTTGATATCGATGACTGGAGTATTACCAATGCCCTGGAGAACGCCTACATCAACCAGGTGGATAGCGAGGTTGAGATCCGGAAGGGATCGATAGAGGTAGTACCCGGAAACTCCCTTTACGATGCCGTTCTTGCCAACATCAACCGGAATACGATTATCGAGCTACTGCCCGACTTAACCCGGCATGTGAAGCCGGGGGGATGCCTGCTGCTTTCCGGTCTGCTAATATCGGACCGGCAGCATGTACTGGACCAGGAACCACTGAACCCTTTTCGCCTGGTACAGTCGAGACGGGAGAATGACTGGATTGCCCTTCATTTATTAAAACCCGATTCATGAAATACGCTGCTGTCGACATCGGAACCAACACGGTATTGCTGCTGATTGCCGAATATGATGGTGCTGTGTTAACCGTGCTGCACGAGGAACAGCGGATTCCCCGGCTGGGAAGAGGAGTGGATGCCAGCAGGAAGCTCTCAACTGAGTCAATGAACCGTGTTATCGAGGCACTTGTCGAGTATCGGACGATTATTGAGCGGGACTTTCCGGCTGTGAAACAAACGGTGGTTACGGCCACCAGTGCCGTACGCGATGCGTCGAACAGGGCTGAGTTCAGGAGATTGACAAGCAATAAAACAGGATATGATCTGAAGATCCTCAGCGGCAGGGAGGAGGCCGTGTGGACCTATCGCGGGGCCACAACCGTGCTTGATCTGGCAGACTCGATTTCCGTAATGACCCTTGATATCGGGGGTGGAAGTTCCGAGATATCACTCGGAACAGGTAACGAGCTGCTCGATTATTACTCCTACAATATTGGATCCGTACGGTTTACGGAACGCTTTTTCCATCACGATCCGCCGCGGAACCAGGAGGTTACGAGGTGCAGAAATGCGATCGATGACGCCCTGGAGCAGCACATATTTTCCCCCGGGAATGAGACAACGGCTATAGGAATCGCCGGAACCGTGACGTCGCTGGCCTACATGCAGGCGGGATTGGCCTCTTATGACCCTCGCCGGCTCAATGGAATGATTATGACCCGTACCCAGGTATCCCGGTGGATCGATTACCTGTCCGACACACCAATCCGGGAAATTATTGCCAGGTATCCCCTTGTCATGGAAGGTAGGGGAGATATTTTCCTGGCGGGGGTATTAATACTGGAGCGGTTCATGCAGAGGTACAATTTTGACCAATTCACCGTGTCGACCGGCGGAATACGCCACGGGGCGATCTGTCACTGCCACTCCACAAGTAAGGAGGGATAAATCGACTGCATATTGATGGCAACTCGCCGGCCGATATCCCGCCGGAGAAATTTCCTCGTCCCGGTACTGTTTGGAGAGGTGTGTTGCTGGATGACTGCATGAGGGAACCCGGGTCTATTATCGTAACCTCTCCGAAGGTTGATGATTAACCGGTGAATACCACTGTTACTGTGGGAATAAAGAACAACTTTCTTTAAGTTTAGCACGATTTACGAATTACGAACAGTTGGTACTACGTGACTTAGCATTGATATGGCGGAATCAGAGGAACAGCAAAATTCAGGGTCTTCACCGCGGGCTAATGCATCCGAGAGCAGTCTCGAAGACGATAAACTGGTGAAAAAGGCGATCGGCGGGGATGAACAGGCCTACAAAGACCTTGTTGACAAATATGAGCGGGCCATCTACTTCCATATCCTCAAAATGGTTCGTGACAAAAACCAGGTGGATGACCTGGTACAGGAAACCTTCGTGAAAGCGTTCGACAATCTCAATACCTACAGTACAAATTATGCCTTTTCCACGTGGCTGTACCGAATTGCCACGAACCATACCATCGATTACTTGCGCAAAAAAAAGCTCAAAACCTTGTCCATCGATGAACCGGTTCAGACGCGTGACGGCGACATGCAGATGCAGCTTCCGGATGAGGATGCCGCTACCGACCGCAACCTGATCAGGAAACAGCGCCAAAAGATGGTGCAAGAGGCGATTGATAATTTGCCGCCCAAGTATCGAAAAGTAATTCAAATGCGCCATATGGAGGAGAAGAGCTACCAGGAGATTGCGGATGTGCTCGACAAGCCCCTCGGTACGGTTAAGGCGCACATTTTCCGGGCCCGGGAGATGCTGTACAAGGCCCTCAAAGACAAACGGGAACGGTTTTAGAGTGAAGTTTTTTTGTGGTACAAACTGGAAGCTGCCTAGCACTGTTTTTCACAATGATCGTTGTAAAACTGGATTACCGTAATAGCGGATAAATGCGTGTAGTGAGCTTTAAACACCTCCTCAAAAGACACTTGAATGCGTCAGGAGTGGTTTGGGATCTCAAGACTACCGAATTGCAAAGTCCTTTTCAGGTACTAGTAACTTCCTGTGAAGCAGGGTATTACATGAATCCAACATTAATACTTGTGAGAATTACGGGTTAAATTGCTTAGTAAGCACTTCGGGCTAATGCAGTTTCCACTTGCCGTATCGTCCGCGGTACCCGTCGATAAGTCCCTGCCAGATCGCTAAACAGTTATTGCGATTTCCTTTTAGATACTGACAGGTGAGGATAACCAGCCTCGAAAACAGGTAATTGAAATGGAATAGCGGTTTCAACGGCACAGAAAGATATTCCCCGGCCAGGTAGAGGCGATTCCTGCTCATGTAGTAATGAGCAATACCCAATCGCCGTTTACTGGCATAATCCCCTCGGGAGTGATGAAAACCGGCTTCCCTTGTTACGAATGATTCATATCCCAGTCGCCGTGCATAGAGACCCAGCTCCGTGTCTTCGGTATACAAGAACAGTTTGTTTACCAGCAGTTGTTTTCTCTTACTGATAATTTTTTTTGCAGCAAGGCAGCTGATAAGTACGGCTGAGCCGTCAACATTGAAGCTATTCCAACCATTTTTGTCTTGATCGAACCGGCCGGGTACCTGGATTCCGAACAGCCATTCCGGCCATCTGCGGCCACAGGCTGCGGGATTATTTTTTGTGGCAGGTCCCACCAGCTCAAAATCGTGCCTGTTACTGACTTCCACCAATGTTGCGATCGTATCAGGGTTGACTGTGGCATCATTGTTTAGCAAAAACAGGTAATCAAATGCATCCAGATCTATTTTCCCGGTCAGATAATTCATGCCGCCGGTGAACCCCAGGTTTTCATCACTGCAAAATATGAATATCCGCACGCCGGGTACGGAGGGGAACACATGCTGCTTCAGTTCTGAAAGGAAATCG
>JAWVZC010000432.1:0-3382 GCA_033722415.1 Balneolaceae bacterium
CCGGGCGATAGCGGCACTACGCCGGGTATGGCCTTCCGTGAACAGGCGTCGTGCATATCGCAGCCGGTCTTCTGCAGCTCCGGCCGATTCAATTACCGGGCCGGCAGCTGGATTGCCGCTGTTGGAGAGTGCATACAACACGGCTGAATGAAGCTCTTGATTACCGCTGTCGGCCATCGGTTCCAGCAGGGACACCACACGGTCAGACTGCATCTCCAGGTCGCCAATTGCGGTGATAATGGCAATTTGCTGGTCGGTATCTACTCCCCCCTGCAATCGGTCCAGCAGGGCAGATCGGGCTGCCGGGATTCCGATACTTCGCAACAGTTGGACCGCGGGCTTGTACAGGTCATCATGCTCCAGGTATGACGTTGCGACGGGTACGGTTGCAGCTCCGCCGATCAGTTCAAGCTGCTCCATCAGAAACGTTTTGACTCCTGTGGGATGATCAGACTGCAGTTCTGCCAGCAGTATGTTTTCGAAGTCGGAACGATCCTGTTCCGCGCCCGGCTGCGAAACATATTTTGAAAGACCGTTCACGGCATACCGTGCGTACCGGTCGTTTCCAGTTCCCGGGGCCTTTAACATCCCCACGAGTGCATGTATGGCAGCCGGCCCCATACCCAGGATCTGACGGTTCACCCACGCCTGTTCCGGTTTATCAGAAGCAGGCATACGCTGAACCAGGTCGGTCAGGGTTTCGAGCTGGTCTGCACTCAGCTGTCCCGACGAGGAACTACGGGTCACCTGGTTGGAAGGGGAGCACGAGATAGCCAGCAGGGAGGTGAGAACTACGATCAGTATGTGATGTGGTCGCATTGTCAGGGGAACTTCTCTAAACATTCGGTTACTCAGTTTCATATTTCGTCTTGTCGTGATTACAGTTTCCAGGGGGCGCGCATCGGCTGGTGAATCAGGCGGTTGGCGGCATCGTCACCGACAAAGCGCTGGGTCTCCGGGTCGAACTCCAGGTCGCGACCCAGGCGGATGGCGATTTTGCCGAGGTTGACCAGCGTGGCGGACCGGTGTCCGTTTGATTCGTTCAATGCAAAGGTGCGGCGATGCCTGACCGCCTCGCTGAAATCGGTAACCTGCGGTTCCGGGTTGGGCAGGGAAGCCGCCAGCCGGCGAATATCGGGAATATCGGACTGGAACCCTCGGAACAGCTTGCCTTCGGGTCCCTCGATGAAGGCTGCGTCGGTATCCCGGTTTTCCCCGTCCAGGATGATTTGGCATCCATCCTCGTAGGTCATCTCGATACGGCGCCATGAGCCGACAGCATCCGGGTGCTGCTGGGGAGCGTCGGCCGATATAGCAACCGGGCTCGTATGATCCTTATCAAGAATGTACTGTACGGGATCCAGGTAGTGCTGCCCCATGTCGCCGAGCCCACCGCCGTCGTAATCCCAGTACCCGCGAAATGTGACGTGCGTCCGGTGTTCACTGTACGGTTTGTAGGGGGCCGGTCCCAGCCACGCTTCGTAATCGAGGGCTTCCGGGATCCACTCCGGCTGCAGGCTTTCGAGGCCGGTCCAGTTAAATTTCCAGTTGAATCCGGTACTTTCGTTGATGGTCACTTTCAGTGGCCACCCGAACACGTCGTTGGCGACCAGCTTTTTAATCGGTTTGACGGGGGTTCCCATCCCGTAGAAGATATCTTCAAACCGAAACCAGGTATTCAGCCGAAAGATGCGCCCGTTGCGTTGAACAGCCTCCACGACCTTTTCTCCCTCACCGATGGTGCGGGTCATCGGCTTTTCACACCAGATATCCTTTCCTGCTTCGGCCGCATCCACCGCCATCTTACCGTGCCAGTGGGGCGGGGTGGCTATATGGACGATATCGATATCGTCCTGTTGCAGCAGTTCCCGGTAGTCGGTGTATCCCTTTACATCGGGATCGGTGATATCGAGTGCCTGCTGCAGGTGCCTCCGGTCAACGTCACAGACGGCCACCAGCCGGGCCCCGGGATAGTTGAGGTGTCCTTTTCCCATCATGCCCACACCGATGACCGCCTTGGTCAATTGATCGCTCGGGGCGATATAACCCGTTCCTCCGAGTACGCTGCGCGGCACGATACTGAATAGCCCGGCTGTTCCCAGGGTATTTTTAAGAAATGATTTCCTGTTCATAATGCTGTTGCTAACGTATTTGGTTCGCTGGTTAAACTGTAAGTATCCTATTTACTGGTGTCTTTATCCTTTATCCGTACCAGGTGATCGATCATTTGGTGATGAGTTGAAGAGCGTTGGTGCGATAGACTTTTTCCAGGACCTGGTCGTCAAGGTCGAATCCGTTCAGGCTCCAGTGGTACCCGAACAGGTCATGCCGGTAGAAATGCTCATCATCGGACTCCAGGATTTTGAATGTAGTTCGGTACATACCGGCAGTTCGCCCCATATCGGTGCCGTAGAAAACGCGGTCCTGATGTTTGGTGATGAACGCTTTCACATGTCGGGGGATCTGGGCCAGCTCACTGAAACGGGCTCCGAATTCGATATAGAGATTGGGATAGGTTTCCAGCATCCGGTCGAGGGTGGAGAGATCATAAGCCGAGTTGATCATATGGGCAGCGACAAATGTGGTATTGGTGTGTTTACGCACGGCATTCTCCAGGATCTGCACCATTTCGGAATGGCTTTTGATGCCCTCCCTGTTGTCTAGCCGCCACCGGTAGGCGTTCATAAGTCCGTCATTGGTCGAATCCATCGGCTGGTACATCCATATCGGTTCCGCCACGTGGATGTTGACCGGCATCCCCAGCTCCCCGGCCTTCTCAAGGATCGGGTCCATGCGCGGATCATCGATATGCATGCCGTACGCTTTGGCGGGCGTAGAGTAAAAGAGTCCCTCCCCCTTGTCTCCCAGCTCGCCGATCCCGGATGCACCCAGTGCGTGCAGGCGTTCCAGTTCCTGAACGGCCTTTTCGGTAAAATTCTCGTCGGATTCATACCCCGTATAATCGATGCCGCACCACAGGTCAAACCGGTCCTCCCATTCCGAAAAAACCGCATGCAGCGAATCGAACCGCGCCCCGGTCGCCTTAGTGAGCAGTATCGCTTTCTCGATGCCTACCTGGTCCATCGTTTCGATCCACTCCAGGATCTCCTCCCGGGACTCCGCGTACTGGCTGTGTGAGTGCATGTCGATCACCGGGAAGCGGGCCTGATCTATCTCCGTTCCGGTGGTTGCGTATAACGACTCGGGACGGTAGTCCTTCAACTTGATATCTTCCACTCCGGTATTTTTATCTGAATTGGTACAGCCAAAGGTCAGCAGGCTGAAACACAGCAGTATCGTTGTTGGATATCCCATCGCCATTGTACAGATATTGATATTTATACATGATCCCTAACGGCTGTAGCCGATATGAAATCCTGAA
>JAWVZC010000433.1:0-3348 GCA_033722415.1 Balneolaceae bacterium
CGGAGATAGATATCTCCAATGAGGATAAACTGCTGCGTCCGGGGATGTTTGTACCGGTCGATATCCTTTACGGTGAAAGCCGGCAGGCCACCCTGGTACCCACGAGTGCACTCTATACCAATCCCAATACCGGCCAGCAGGGCATATTTGTAGCCACATCGCTGGGCTCTGAAGTGGAACCGATCGAAAATCCGGATTCAGACTCTCCTGCACCCCTTACCGAGCCGATCGATGTACAGTTCAAACAGGTGGAAGTACTGGCTACCGGCCGCATGGAAGCGGGCGTATCGGGCATCCAGCCGGGTGACTGGGTTGTGACCGTCGGGCAACAGCTGCTCTCCGTGGGGCGGCAACAGGCCCGGGTTCGGGTCATCTCATGGGATCGAATTATCGCATTGCAGGGACTGCAGCGGCAGGATCTGCTTAAAAACGTACTTGATGCCCAGAAACAGCCCGACAGTGTAAACTTACAGGAAACTCTTTAGACAACGGTAAATAACAATGGCTCTTACAAAAACAGCAGTCGACCGGCCGATCACCACTACGATGGTGTTTCTGATCATCATCGTACTCGGCGTTACCGCCTTCCGGTACCTGCCGGTGGATCTGTTACCGCCTATAGAATATCCCCAACTCTCCATCGGAACCGATTATCCCAACGTCGGGCCCGAAGAGATGGAGAAGATCATCACCAAACCGATCGAAAACGCGATCGCAGGTATCCCCGGTGTGGAGCGGATCCGCTCCAGTTCGGAGGAGGGTGAGAGCCGCGTCACCCTTGAATTCGCGCAGGGCACCAATATCGATGTAGCAGCCAACGAGGTGAGGGCTGCCCTGGATCGCATCCGCGACGACCTCCCGCCCGAAGTGGAACCGCCTCAGATCTGGAAATTCGACCCGAACAATTTCCCCATCATTATCGTGGGAGCCAACTCCATCATGCCGCTGCCGGAACTGACTCTGGTGCTGGAGCGGGAGATCACCCAGCGATTTGAACAGATCCCAGGCGTCGGTTCCATCGGCATCTGGGGCGGGGTCTACCGCGAAGTGCATGTAGAGCTGAAACGGGACCGCCTCATCGCCAGCGGTTTGTCGTCGGCCCAGGTTCAGCAGGCAATCGCCAGTGAAAACGTGAATCTGCCGGGCGGTAATGTAAACTCCGGATTGCAGCAGCTGTATGTACGCACCCTGGGGGAATATGAATCGATCGACCAGATCGCCAACACCATTATCACCCTCGTCGATAACAAACCAATACGTGTCAAGGATGTAGCCGAAGTCAAATGGGGGTACCAGGACCTGAACCGATTGGTGACCATCGATGGCAAACCGATGGTGCGGTTCGGCATCCGAAAACAGACCGGGGCCAACACCGTGGAGGTAGCCCGGGAGATCCGCGAGGAGGTCGAGCGCATCAACAGTGAGCGGGACGACATGGAACTTTTCGTGACGATCGACCAGAGTGAATTTATCCAAAACTCGATAGACAATGTACAGTCCTCTGCCATCTGGGGCGGCCTGCTGGCGGTCTTCATCCTGTACCTGTTCCTTCGCAACGGGTCATCCACATTCATCATCGCTCTCTCAATACCGATCTCTATCATCGCCACGTTTGCGCTGCTCTATTTTAACGACCTGACCTTGAACCAGATGAGTTTCGGGGGACTTGCCCTCGGGGTCGGCCTGATCGTCGACAACGCCATAGTGGTGCTTGAAAATATCGTCCGGCTTCGAGAGGAGCGGGGCAAGGACTTGGAGAGCAGTGCCCTGATCGGAACCAGGGAGGTAAGTGGTGCGATTGTCGCCTCCACGCTGACCACATCTGTCATATTTCTACCGGTAGTATTTATGCAGACGATCACCGGCATCATCTTTCAGCAACTGGCTTTGGTAGTGGTGTTTGCCCTCTTCTGCTCGCTGTTTGTCTCGTTGACACTGGTGCCGATGCTCTGCAGCAAATTTCTGACCATCAAGCCATCCAAAACAGAAGATATCAGGAAGAAAGGGTTTTTCCGCCGCTTTTTCCTGATGCTTGAAGAAAAATATTCTGTCGTGATCGAGCGGGTGCTGAAACACAAATTGGCCGTTTTCGGCATCACTGGCGTGCTGGTGGTGGGCTGTTTTCTGGCAGTTCCACTGATTCCGGTGGAGCTGGCACCGCAAACCGATGCCGACGAGATTGACGTGGACCTGGAGATGGCTGAAGGCACCAACATTGCTGTTCAGAATGAGTATCTGAAGGAACTGGAACGGGTGGTCCGCGCCTCCCTCCCGATGGATGAGGTAGAGCACCTGACCACCGACGTGAGAGATGGCCGAGCTGAGGTGGAGATCGCCATGGTCCCGGCCGGTGAACGTTCGATGAGCACCACCGAAGTCGCCGACCAGATCCGCAAGAATGTGCAGGGCCTAATACCCGGAACCGATATCAGGGTCAGCGCACAGTCGGGCCTGTGGATCCTCCGGCGCCTGTTCGGCTCAGGCGGAGGGGAAGCAGTGGAGGTACAACTTCGGGGATACAACCTGGAGCAGGCCAAGCAGATATCACAACGGATGCAGCTGCTGATGGAGAAGATTCCCGAGGTGACGGGTGTCCGGACCGACCAGCGCGAGGGACGGCCCGAACAGCGAATCATTTTTGATCGTGAAAAAATCGCCGATCTGGGTTTGTCCATCAACACGGTGGCCCGGGTCATACAGACCAATATCGGCGGCAGCCGCGCAGGCATCTTCCGTACGGGTGGCGATGAGTTCCCGATCATCGTTCGACTGCAACCCAAAGATCGGTTGAGCAAGACCGACCTTGAAAATATTTCGATCCGTACTCCTTCCGGCGAAGTGCTGCCGGTGTCGGCCCTGGTTCGCAAGGAGATGGGACGCGGTCCCACCGATATCCGCCGCGTCAACAGCCAGCGGGTATCCTACATCACCGCCAACCTGGTCAGCGGTACGCCGCTCAGCACCGCGGTTGAGAAGATACAGGCCAAACTATCTACGCTGCAGCTGCCGGAAGGATTTTCGATCGTCTACGGCGGAGAGTATGAAGAGCAGCAGGAAGCGGCCGCCGATTTCCAACTTTCGATCCTGATGGCCCTGGTGCTCATCTATATGGTTATGGCTGCCCAGTTCGAGCGGTTCCTCGATCCGGTCATCGTCATGTTTGCGGTGCCTCTGGCTGTCATCGGTGTAGTGCCCACCCTTTTCCTGACCGACACCACAATCAATATGCAGAGCCTCATGGGAGTGGTGATGCTGATCGGAATTGTGGTGAACAACGCGATCGTGTTGGTCGATTATATCAACCTGATGCGCAGGGATCACAACATGAATGTCTATCGGGCCGTGGTA
>JAWVZC010000434.1:0-3342 GCA_033722415.1 Balneolaceae bacterium
CAGGACGGCTGGTCCGGTGTTTGATCCAATACCCGTTGCCATTTACCGGCAGCTTTTTCTGGCTGTAGATCAGAAAAGTTCAATTTGCAGAACTCCTTCCTGGAATATCCGCAGATATCAACTGCACTGTCATTGGCATCCACAATCTGCCGTGATTCCATGTTTATCATAAACATGGGGTCGGAACTGTGTTCAAATATCTGTCTGGCTGTATCCATATTCACTCCTGTCTGATGAGAGTGTCTTTACCCCATTTCAGACACTCCCGATCGGGACCCCCTGTTTGCATTCAAATTGTTGGGAGGCATATTCCGGAATGAAGAGATTGGCGAAATCGGAAACCCTGAAACCAGAATACCAACGTAATCACCCAAAACCCTTTCCCCTTCATTGCACCTGTGCTTCATAAGTATTTTAACGTAATTATAAATGCCTATCAAGTCAGAAACAGAAAACGGGCGTACCGGGTTGTACACCAGCAGGATTATGGTGAAAAGAGTGAGTGTATCCCGGCTGTTAAGAGATGAAAGGGCAGGAAATCAGATGCCGATCCCAGAACCATGAGACGAGAAACCGAACCGGACAGCAATCCCCATTAAAACTCCCACTTGTAGGTCCGGTGTGTTTTATGGTGCTTGCATCCCAGGGCTTCCAGGCTGCGCTGCATGAGCCAGTTTTTTTCGCTGACCCAGGCCCCCTCCAGATATTCGATGGTGGGAGCCGCTTCCTTCGTATACTGGATACCGCGGGTAAACGTGAGCGCCTCCAGTCCCATCTTCCGAAATTTGGGACGCGTTCCGTATACCAGGGTTCTGAGATGCCTGGCCCGGCGTTTGAACCACAGCAGCTTGGGATAGTGCCACCACCTGAGACGTCCCCCTGTTTCCTTCGATACCTCGTTAAGATCGGGTACACAGACAATAAACGAGGCCGGTTCCCCGTCGACAAACGCCAGCAGCACGCTCTCCGGAATCAGTACCGGTTTCAACTTCTTGACCAGCCGGTTGATCGTCTCCTCGGTCAATTCCGTAAACTCCTCCTCCCGCTCCTCTATCTCCTGGCTGCTCCACGCCTCGTTGTATATCCGGCGTATGTAGCCGGCGTCGCGGTAGATGTTGTTCATGTCGATGGGCCGCAGTTCCACGTCGTCCCGTCGTTCTATCCGGTTTGTTATCCTGATCATCCGCTCCGGCAGCGGCTGATCGAAGTAACGAATATAGCTCCAGTGATCGTCCAGTTTTTCCGCTCCGGTATCCTCCAGCAGCCGTTTGTAATACGGGTGATGGTAATGCATGCCGTAGATATTGGGATGTTCAAAATTTTCTACCAGCAATCCCCAGTAGGTGTCGTTCTCCCCGAAGTTTACCGGCCCCCGCATCGTGGAATACCCCCTCTTACGGTGCCATTCGGCGGCAAAATCGACCATTGCCCCGGCCAGCTCCCGGTCTTCCACCATCTCGATAAATCCGATACCGCCCATTTTGGGGTCCAGCACGGCGTCCCGCTCCGGGGTATTCATCAGGGCAAAACGCCCGACGGGTTCTCCTTCCCGCACTGCCAGGAACCGCTCGCACTCACCCTTCAGGAAAAAGTCATTTTTACCCGGGTCGAATATGTTTTCGATTTCAAACCGGAATGGCGGCGCCCAGTACGGATTGCCCTCGTAGATCCGGAACGGCAGTTTGTGAAACGTGTCGATCTGTTGCTCGGTTTCTACGTTAACAAAATCAAAAGCCATGATAACGGATAATCTGCTGTGATTGGACGAGTGGCAATGTAAGGCAGAAGGACGTTTTCTCAAATTCCAATCCCCAGGCAATTGCCTTGTCAAAAGGGAGCCATCTGAACTGGAAGCATCTTGCTGAATAATTGCAGCAAAACGGTAAAACGAGATGTGATAGCTTTTTTCCGTCAGTATCCTGTTAATGATAGAATTATACCAAAAGATCGCCTATTATTGACCTGCAAAAAATGCAAGGTGCCTTGAACAGACATTCAGACGGAAAATTCAAAAAATGGCTCGTAGCCCTGCTGCTACTGGTGTCATGCGTAATTTCTGCATTGTTACTGGTTTTCGGGGATGAGGGGGATACACAACGGCTTGGCAACTTCGCACAGGCCGACTCCCTCATCAGCGACACCTTTCGTCAGTTCGGCATCACCCGGTCGCAGGTTCGTGTCACCGATACGCGGGTCGACTCTGTATTAACCCGGAAGACCTATACGGTGGACGTTCCCCCCGGATTTTCAAAAACTATGCTTCACGCCGAACTAAACAGGGTGTTCCATCCCCTTTCAGTCCGCACGCCCGCACGGGTCTCACTGCCCGAAAAGCGCATGCGCATTCAGCTGGTCTACGATAATACGGTAATTCGGACGCTGGCACTTCGAACCGACGAATGTATGGTTCTGGATCGTGATATCGCCAGCATACTTGTTGCGTTCGATGAGGAGCCCACACGCTCGCTTCTGCAGTCGGTGATACGGTTCGGGGAACCGATACCGGTGGCGCTGCGGGTCTCCGGTGCCGAGCAAGCGCGGGAGCAAAAAGGGCTGCTGCAGCAGTACCCGTACCTGTGCTACTGGATAAATACGAATCGAGAAGGAGCAGAGGAGGGATCTGCCCTGCCGCCGGCCACGGTACTGGATGATTTCCCTCCCAAAGCCGATATTTTAAGTTTCGAGCGAATTGCCGACCTTTCCGGTGCGCGTGCTTCCTCCATCAGGACTGTTGCCTCCGAACATGATATGGCATTTATCGATGCCAGTGATGCACTGATACTGGACTCCGACCTGGGGGAATCGATATTCAAACAGGAGCTTGAAAAGTTTGCTGCTCGCGCCCGCCGGCAAGAACATCCGGTAGCCGTCGTTATGGCAGATGAAGAGGCTCTGGAGTGGCTCAGGCAAAAGCTGGTGACGTTCAAAAAACAGGGGCTGTACCTGATACATCCTCCAAAAATACATTTTTGAGATGCTCGACCAATTTAACAGCGACAAGTGGTTTAAAAAATTTAAGCTCGAGGCTTTCCCGGAACCCGAGTATATCAGGCTGGAACATCCCGTTCTGCTGTGCCACGGGTACGGGGCATTTGCATCGCTGGTAAAACCCTCACCGCTGAATGACATTGCGTTGTTTATGCGTTCGCACGGGGTCCTGGCTTTTGCGCCCAATATTGTACCGTATGCAAAGATCGAAATCCGTTCGCGGGAATGGAAAACCCTGATACGTCAGCTTTCCGAGCGATACGATATCCCGAAATTTAACATTATTGCTCACAGCATGGGGGGGCTCGATATCCGGTATGCCCTGGCGCGGCTGGAGCTGGAGCGACATGTTGC
>JAWVZC010000435.1:0-3330 GCA_033722415.1 Balneolaceae bacterium
CCTGTTGTACTCCAAGTTCTTCCTTCACCTTGCCAACTCTGAAATAGAGGAAGCCCTCGGCGTAACCCGGTTAATCAACCAGAGAGAACCCTTCAATGAAGCCTCTATGCTCTTCATTACGGGCCTCGCCGAAATCCTGACCAACCATCAAAATGCAGAATACACAGCCCGAAAATTTTTGAATACGGATCATGAATACAGGGATTATATCCGCATGATGCTCTATACGCACATAATGGAACAGGGCAGAATTTCGGATGCCAAAATATATTTAAATGAAAGATGGAGAGAGATTAATCCCTTAAGCTGGGATGGCAGATTAAGGCAAAACGATGCGAATGTATGGCGTGAGATGTGGATCGGCTATTACAACGGCACGGTAGACCGTCAGGATATTTTTGGGCCTCTCCAAGATCTGGAATCATTTCACAACCATCCCTTCAGCAAACTGGGCATGCCATATTCCGGTCTCCTCTGTGAAGCGTATTTCTACGAAGCGCTCCTCCAGGGCGTGACCGGCCCGGAAATGACCCGAAACAGAAGAAGACTGGAAAACTTAAATAAGGCACTGGAAACCAACTACTACAGCTACTATGAGTATCATATGGCAAGGTACCTAAAAGATTTGGCCATGAAACTTGTCATGGGCTCATAAAAGCAATAATACCAAGGACTATTTTAAGCCTGAATTTTTTTCTTCGAGCCGATCTGCCGGATGTTTTATCAAGCTGGGATGCTCTATCCTCCCGTGGGTTCGTCCGGTTCCGTCAACTTGTGTTTTCGCTTGTCATCCTCCTGCGTCTTGAAAAGGGTTTCAAAAACTTCCTGCAGCTTATCGGTGGTGGTTTTTGAAAACCAGCCTCCCAGCAGCCCGATGGCGAGCACTCCATAGGGATTGACGGTTCCGGTTCCCGCAATCAGACCCGCCCGGAAGGCAAAGTATATGGCGAATCCCAATATTCCACCGATCCAGGGCCGGAGGAAATACCACGCCGTCCATGAGGCTTTAAACATTTGATTACCGATATAGGAGCTTAATGATTGGGCGGCATGAATGAAACTACCCGCAATGCCCGCCAGAGTCGCGATAATCAGGAAACCCTGATCTATTGATCCCAATCCCCCAAAAGGGTAAAATACAGATTTGCCATCTACTTCATGGGGAAATGCAATGCCGTCAGCTCCATCTACCGGAAAGTTCATGATCAGCAGTCCGGTTGCCCCTATACCTATAAACAACAGGTAGATAACCAGCCCGATAGATAATCCGAATTCCATTCGTTGGGTATTCATAGAGTCATTAATTTATGGTTCATGGGAAGCCGATTAGAATCTTTTCGAGGAAGCGGTTCCATTCGGTTTCGGAGTATGTGCTTCTCAATGAGGAATTTGCTCTTAGAACGTCTCAAGACCTATCCCTCAAAAGTATCGTTTGAATTTTTGAAATGTACAATCTGCAAATCAGAAAGTCACTAAATGATGGTTTTCCCCTACGTTTAGAGGGTTAACTGGCCCACCGTTTGTCCCCTTTTCCGTTATTGCTATTTTAATCTCTGCCAACAATTAATAACAGGGAGTCATATGCCGGATTACTTACCAATCAATGCGAAAAGATGGAACGGCTGGCTGGTTCTCACGCTCTGTATCATACTTGGTTCCTGTCAGACGCGCAGCCAGCCGGAACAGCCCAACATCGTCATACTGTTTACCGACGACATGGGATACGGCGATCTGGGAAGCTACGGCCATCCGACGATCAGGACGCCCAATATCGACGCGCTGGCCGATCAGGGCATTCGGTTTACCTCCTTCGTGACAGGGGCCTGGTGCGTACCCTCCCGTACCCAGCTCCTTACCGGACGGTATATGCCGCGGGTCCGGTTTGGCGGCTCTACGGGTTCCGATGGCAAAGGCGGACTGCCCGACAGCGAGCTGACCCTCGCCGAGGCGCTGAGCGAAGCGGGATATGTAACCGGAATGGCCGGAAAATGGCACCTGGGATACAAGCAGAATAAATTTTTACCGCCGAACCAGGGATTCGATACGTGGTTCGGACTCCCCTATTCCAACGACTACCGAAAGCCCTGGGTGCAGACCGAAGAACCGCTGGCCCTATTTCGCGATACGACTATCGTTGAACACCCGATCGACCAGAACACCCTGACCACCCGCTACACGGAAGAGGCTGTTCAATTCATACAAACCCATTCGGCCACAGGCCGTCCTTTTTTCTTCTACCTGGCCTACAACATGCCCCACCTTCCAATCCACACCGCTGAACGGTTCCGGGGACAATCCCGAGCGGGCCTTTACGGCGACGTCATAGAGACCATCGACTGGAGCGTCGGGCAGGTGCTGGAAGCGCTCGAGGAGCAGGGCGTGGCGGAGAACACGATCCTGTTTTTCGCCTCCGACAACGGTCCCTGGCTGAATCTCCCCGAGCGCATGCTCCAAGAGGGCAACGAGCCGTGGCATGCCGGATCGCCCGGGCTTCTGCGAGGCTCTAAGGCGACCAGCTACGAAGGCGGAGCACGGGTGCCGGCGATCATACGGTGGCCCGGCCGCATTGCCGCCGGAACGGTGACCGACGAACCGGCCGCCAGCCCCGACATCTATCACACGCTGATCGAAGCCGCAGGCGCAACCCTTCCCTCACACCCGGTCGACGGGTATGACTTGTTGCCGTTTCTCACCGGCGAATCCCCGCAGTCTCCCCGGGAGGAATACGCCTATTTCCTGTACGGCCGCCTCGAGGCGATGCGTGTCGGACGCTGGAAAGTGCGGATGGCAGGCGGCGAAACCCAACTGTTCGACCTCCAGGTCGACCCCGGCGAGCGCTTCAACCGGGCCGCCGATCACCCTGCGATCGTCCGGGAAATCCGGGGTAAAATGGCTGATCTGGCCGAAGAGGTCGGCGCCGAAATGCCCGGTGCAAATTCCGACTGAGATCAGGGTATCGTTCTACTTTTTCGTTTCGAATCGATTTGTAGGGTCTTTCCCGACACACCTTAACGAAACATCTCCACACCGTGCCAAGTAATTCGTTTATGCCTCGGAATCATTTTATCTGCTATTCTCACCCATAGTAGACGGTGCCCAGACTACTTGAACCGAACCGTTGTATTCAGATACGATTTCCCGGTATCGAACTTTTAGAAAGGACCAAACTCATGAAATATCAAACAACACTTATTGGCCTGCTGATGCTGATCACGCAGGGGGCGGCAACCTCATCGACTTCGAGCGGCTGACCGGCTGGGCCAGCGACCGCGTCCTCTACATCGGCGACCACATCTACGGCGACATCCTCAAGAGCAAGAAGACCAGCTC
>JAWVZC010000436.1:0-3302 GCA_033722415.1 Balneolaceae bacterium
AAAATACAAAACTTCGGAACCAATCCGGTAAGATCCCTGTAACGCGATGCACGGGTTTCTCACTGCTGGCCTTGCAGTTCGTACCCGTTATTCTAAATTATAATTAAGGCGTACGAGGGTTCTGCGCTTGATATTGATGGTTTATAAATGGGAATAAATTCAACAAAGGGGTACTAATGCCTAAATACGTTATCGTTTACCTGGGAGGAAATGAGCCTTCCAGTCCGGAGGAGGGAAAACTACATTTTGCAAAATACATGGAATGGCTGAATTCTTTGGGCTCGGCGGCCGTCAGTCCGGCCAACCCGCTCAAAAACACCAGCACGGTAAACCCCGACGGTACGGTTACCTCCGGGGGCTCTTCAACCATGTCCGGTTACACAATCATCGATACGGAGTCGATGGATTCGGCCCTTTCGATCGCCAAAGCATGCCCCTTCCTGGAGATAGGAGGTTCGCTCGAAGTATCCGAGCTGGCGGAGATGCCGGGTCAAAAATAGGGAGCGATGCGTATGGGGGGGAACTCCCGATATATTGGACCGGCCGAAATTTCGAATATGCCTGCTTCCGATTAAATCGGAGGTAATTACGACATTCAACTGCATGCCGGCATGCCAGGAATGGAACCCCGGGTGCAGGTTAGCTAGATTGCCAAACCGGGAAGTCACCAGCAGCGGAATTGCGTAGTTGAAGATAAAGTTTTTTATATGTCAAATAAATCATTTCTCCTGTTTTTCCCTCTACTAGTCATTTCCTGCTCTTTGGCAGGCAGCACTACGACCCCGGAACCTGCCGTCAAGGTCGGGATGAGGTAAAAATGGTACGAAATATACCACTCGCCGCGGCAGAATATCCCCAACCGAAGTGACGACTGCCAAAGGCCTGCTATGCCTAAAGCCAAAATCGACAGATCTATATGAAATCGTCTTTTACCACTTTGGCAAAATCGGGTTTCGACATCTCAATGCGCCAGGCCGCCATCATTTCGGGATCAGCCATTGTGATTATGGCCCTTGCCGCAGTGGTCGCAACCGATCTGACGATCGGTCGTCTCGTCCAGCCCGGCGATGCTGCTGCGACAACCGAAAATATCAGGAACTCTGAAATGCTGTTCCAAACCGGGATTTTCAGCTGGTTTGTTATCATGGTAACCGACCTGCTCGCAGCATGGGGCCTGTATATATATTTCAAACCGGTAAACAAGTCACTCTCCCAGCTGACCGCCTCGCTTAGAGTGGTATATGTAGTCCTGCTTGGAACTGCTTTACTTAACTACATCGAGGTGTTGTCCATTGTTTCCGGTATGGGGAATTTGGGCGGCCCGGAAAACGACCGGCTGCAAGCGCAAGTCATGCGATTTCTGAATGCCTTTGATGAAATCTGGTCCGCCGGATTGGTAGTTTTTGGAGTTCACATTCTATTGCTGGGATACCTGGTCATCCGGTCCGTTTACGTCCCCAATTTATTTGGAGTTTTGTTACTCCTTGCGGGGCCGGGTTACCTGATCCTCAACCTAACAAACCTGCTGAATTCCGGGTTCGAACAGTACCGCGCCCTAGTCGGATATCTCTTTATCATACCCATGGTGCTGGGTGAGGTAGGACTCGGTGTATGGCTTCTGGCGAAGGGGAAAAATGTACGATCGAACACGTAGTGTCGTACTGGCAACTTATGAATTTCCAGCTTCGTCATGACCTTCCGAACGCATTTGCGATTTCCTTGTATCCTTTTAACTTGCGGTCGTACTGCCAATTACGCGATATACAAGGGTAAATATTCTCAACCGTCAAAATTGTAACAATTTGAAGCGACTGCTAATCATCGCCCTGGCCGGGCTGATATCGGTCTCCTGCTCCGGCGAAGCAGAGCGGGGATCCCACCTTTTCATCCTGTCCGGCCAATCAAACATGGCGGGACTCGACCCGCAGGAGACATTCACACCGGCCGTGGAAAAGGAGTTCGGCGAAGATCACGTCATCGTAGTCAAGGATGCGGAGGGGGGACAGCCGATCCGGCGATGGTACAAGCATTGGAAACCGGCCGGCGGTGACCGGCCGGAAGAAACCGGAGATCTGTACGACCGCCTGATGGACAAAGTGGAAAAGGCTACCGCAGGCAAAAATATCCGGACAGTAACCTTTGTCTGGATGCAGGGCGAGCGGGATGCGCGAGAAGAGCACGGTGAAGTGTACGCAGCCAGCCTCAGAGGACTTATAAGGCAGCTTGAAAACGATCTGGGACGAGAAGATCTCAATTTCGTCATCGGTCGCCTGAGCGATTTCGACCTGGATAACCGAACCTATCCACACTGGACGATGGTGCGCGAAGCACAAGTGGCTGTTGCCGAAGCCGATCCCTCCGGACGCTGGGTGAATACCGATGATTTGAACGACGGCAAAAACCGGGAGGGCATGGAGATCAGTAACGATCTGCACTACTCGGTCGAAGGCTATAAAAAACTGGGAAAGCGATTTGCTGAAAAATCAATTGAACTTATCCGGAACGCAGCCGAAACATCCGGACGATAAGAGCAATTCTCCACTGTTAAACGCCAATACTCTTTAAACAGACTTCTGTTTCCGTTTTCCAGGATGACGACCGGCAACAACGCTTTTGCGTCAGAACCGGACCAGAACGGTTCCAAGCAAACCCGCGCCCGGCAATGGTGACAATCCAAAGTAAACTTCGCTGCGGTAGCTCCGCCCGGCAATATCCTCCCTGGCCTTCGCATAACTCTCATACCGGCGCTCCTCTTCGGTCTTTACCAGCAGGGCCGTAACACCTCCCACGGCCGGCCATATGAAAGAATGAACCCGCTCTTCATCGCTCCCCTCCACCAGGAACAGGCTCGTCGCTCCTGCCGCAAGAATGGTCGTCACACCGCCAATAATACGCTCATTACGTCTCTTGGCTGCCAGTTCCTCGAAGCGGCGGTCCCAGTAGATGTATTTGCGATGGATCTGCGCTGGGTATTGGCCGGCATGCTTCGAAATTCTTCGTAGAAACGTTCCGTCTCGCTTTTCACCCGAAAAGGAATCAGGCTCAATCCGCTTAACACCACCCCTCCCCCTATCAGTGAATAACCCACGATTCGGGCATCATCCCCTTCGCCGAAAGCAAGGGTCGCCGCCCCGCCTAACCCGGTTCCGATTCCCAGCCCCAGCAATACGTATCCGCCGACCATTCGACCGCGTCGGTTCGTTTCGGAAAGCGATCCGAGGCTGCTGTCGAGCAGGCCGATCAGCATCTGATCCTGATCTTCGGCCACGGTGTCCTGTCGGGCGGCCGCCGGCAAGCCCGCT
>JAWVZC010000437.1:0-3302 GCA_033722415.1 Balneolaceae bacterium
TGGGTCTGGTTATTGGTCGCAAAACAGTGCAACACAGATTATGGGTCGTGCCAAAGAAGTGGTGGCTATTGAAGTTACCTGGTTCGATGGGACAAAGCAGCTCGTGGAGGTAACTGATGGCAAAGCAAATTATGTCATAGAACATTAGTAGACCGATACTGGTCCTTCGCTGAAACTGAATATTATTGTTTATTTAAAATTGCCCTTCTTTCCACTCAGGGGATCTCCACTCTCCCCCTGAGGTATTTCTACGTGGTGCACTTATTACCTGACCTCAGATATCAATATTAATAAGTTATCTACAATAATTGAGCTGTGCACAACTTTTGTAGAATAGCCTGAAAATGATTTGAAAAGTACTAATTTATCCTGTTCTCCTCCTTTTTTCCCCACCATATTGACCATGCGATTTCGAATGAATTTCCACCAATTAAAAAAGCTATTAGCTTCATACGAATTAACGGTTTGTGGGATAGCGTGGGGTACTGGTTTCGAAACAGTGACCCCTGCTTGTAAGCAATACGGCCTTCCGAATAATTGCACTTATTCTTGACGGCATTTAAATATAGGCAATGTCGAAAAGTTAATGACTTTGTATAAGCCAATTTCAAATTAATTCTTGATACCTGAGTGAATGCTTTTCACAATATTCGCCAGCGGATAGTCCAAGTATTAAAAATAGTGTACCCTATTACCGGTCATGAATAATTTAACCTGGGCCGGATCTCAGCCATGCGAAACCTGAATGTGATCCGCATTCAACCAAGCAAATCGGATTATTGGTTTGAGCAACATATTTATTACGTGCAGCACAGTTCAAAAAACAGAATACCATCGATATCGATGACAAAGATCCGTTTCTCGTTCAGTCCCATTTCGTTGCGATTCGATTTGCAGACTTTTTTTAATTGACACATCTTTGTGATTTTCAGCCTAGCAAACGTCAACCGTACCAGACGGCAGAGGGGGATCAGACGGTTCCTTTTTGCGCATCTGCGACCAATGTTCAACAATTATATCATGCGTCTCGAAACCAACGCAATACACGCCGGGATGGACCACGCCCGGCAGTCACGATCCGTAGTACCCGCCATCGAACCCAGCACAGTTTTTGAAATCGATGCTGCCGGACGACAGCAGGGTGACCTGCACTATACAAGGCTGGCAAACCCGAACCGGCTGCAGCTGGAACACCTGCTGGCGAAACTGGAGGAGGGCGAAGCCTGTGCGGCGTTCTCATCCGGGGTGGCTGCGGCTACCGCGGTGTTTCAATCGCTGGAACCGGGCGACCATATGCTGATACCGGACGACGTATACGCCGGGAACCGGAAGCTCGTGACCCGCCTGATGGAACGCTGGGGGTTGAAGGCCCGGTTTATTCGTATGAACAATCCGGATGCAGTCAAAGAGGCGATTATGCCCGAAACACGCCTGATCTGGATTGAAACCCCCTCCAATCCGATGATGAGAATCACCGATATTGAGGCGGTATGTGAACTGGCCCGATCCAACGATATCCTGACCTGTGTCGACAATACCTGGCCGACTCCCGTCAACCAGCTTCCGCTCAGACTGGGGGCCGACCTGGTACTGCACTCAACCACCAAATACCTCGGTGGGCACAGCGACATCCTGGGCGGTGCCGTTATAGCCAGGGAGAACGGTTCATTTTTCGGAAGAATCCGCGAAGTCCAAAGGCTGACGGGGGGCGTGCCCTCTCCGTCGGACAGCTGGTTGCTCCGCCGCAGCATCTGCACGCTTCCCTACCGTATGAGGGGGCATAATGATAATGCAGGCCGTGCCGCCCGCTTTCTACAGGATCACCCGCTAGTGGAATCGGTGCTGTACCCGGGGCTTGAAAATCTGCCCGGACATAAGACGGCCCTGAATCAGATGAGTGGATTCGGGGGAATGATCTCATTCCTCATCAACGGAGGCAAGAAGGAGGCTATCGCGATCGTGGGACGTTCAAAGCTGATCAAACGCGCTACAAGCCTGGGAGGGGTGGAAAGCACCTGGGAACACCGGCGCAGCAGCGAAGGCGAAAGTTCCAAAACCCCTCAGAATCTGATCCGCATAAGCGTGGGTTTGGAGCATCCTGATGACCTGATGGACGACCTGAGGCAGGCGTTGGGAGACGAGTAACGGGCAGAAAAGACTCATGTAAACTAGTGTTTATCCTGTGCCTGGCTTGCGAATTGCAGCGCGGGCTTATGCTCACGGTGCACAACTGTTTACCCGATACCGGTATTTTGATCTGATTCCATTAATTATGATCTTTAGCTACTGATTTTGCACGCAATTTTGGAGATATTTTACTGCTTTAAATATAACTGAACATAATCCGCGAGAAGCATGGCCAGAGTCGAAGTTGAGATGCCCCAGATGGGTGAATCGGTTATGGAAGGTACCGTCATTGAATGGGCCAAAAAAGTAGGTGATGAAATTGAGGAGGATGAAACGCTTCTTGAGATAGCCACTGACAAGGTGGATACCGAGGTGCCTTCTCCCCAATCCGGTATTATTGTCGAGATAATGGCTGAGGAGGGGGAAACCATTGAGGTCGGACAGGTAATTGCCGTGATAGAAACCGACAAGGAGGCCGCACGGGAAGTAAGTGGAAACGGGGAGAAAGCCTCGGAGTCGGAAGAAGCGGAGAAAACGGAAGCCAAGGGAGAAGATCAGAAAAAAGAAGAAACCGACGAAACGGCTGCGCCGGCCGCACAGTCCCGGGACAGTTCCAACGGGGAAGCCGAAGGCGAGCGAATGGAAGTGAAAATGCCCCAGATGGGTGAATCGGTCATGGAGGGTACCGTCATCGAATGGGCCAAGCAGGTAGGCGACAGTGTGGAGGAAGATGAAACACTGCTGGAGATTGCGACGGACAAGGTGGATACGGAGATTCCTGCTCCGCACTCCGGTACCTTAGTTGAGATTCTCGCAGAAGAGGGTGAGACGGTTGAAGTCGGCCAGACCATCGCCATTATTGCAACCGGGGAAGTGGAGGTCGCCGATGAAAAACCGGACACGTCCGATACCGGCACAAAAAAAGATGAAGCGGCCCCGTCGAAGGAAAAACAGCCGGAACCGGCGTCGGTTGCTGCCTCCGGCCCCAATGGAGCCCCGAAGAGCGGCACGGAACCGCAACGCATCGGCAGCGACGGACGGTTCTATTCCCCACTGGTCCGGTCTATTGCCCGGGAGGAAGGAATATCCCAGGAAGAGCTTGAGCAGATCGAAGGTTCCGGACAGGGGGGACGGGTATCGAAGCAGGATATTATCTCCTACCTGGAGGATCGAAA
>JAWVZC010000438.1:0-3298 GCA_033722415.1 Balneolaceae bacterium
AACGCGAACCAGAAGAATATCAACGTCCAGTTTAAGTCCCTGAGATTGTTCATCCGTTTTCGGCTCCCTCTTCATTTTCGGAATCGTCAACTTTCCGCGGTTTGAAATTTTTTACATAACGGTATACATACGGGCGTTCGATCTCACCCGCCAGATATTTTTCAATGAGCAGGGAAGCAATGGGGGCAGCTGAAATAGAGCCGAAACCACCGTTTTCTACCAGTACGGCCACGACGATTTGCGGATTATCCAACGGGGCGAACGAGATGAACCAACCGTGATCCTGCCCATGGGGATTTTGGGCCGTGCCTGTTTTTCCCGCTACGGCAATACTGTCCAGGTTCGCATAGTAGCGGCCACTGCCGTTCTGTACCACCCGACGCATTCCTTTGCGCACGAGTTCTAGCTGCCAGTCTTCCACCCAGTCGATTTTATGTCTGGCCGGATTTGTTTCCATCATCCGTCCGTCGGGCGTTGTAATGCGTTTGACCAGATGCGGTTGGATCCGGTACCCCCCGTTGGCGATGCCCGCAGCCAGCACGGCCATCTGAAGGGGGGAGACGGAGAGAAATCCCTGTCCGATACCGAGATTAATCAGGTCACCGAGTCCCCATTGCCCTTCTCCCAGTACCCGGTTCAGGTAGGTGCTGTCGGGCAAGATCCCACTCGATTCGTTGGGGAGGTCGATGCCGTTGAGCCTGCCGAGCCCAAACTCTGTGGCCCGGTCGTGCCACTGATCGATCCCTTTTTTTGTGGATATCTGGTCCATGAGCCAGAAAAAGAAGGTGTTGCTCGACTTTTCGATCGCTTTCAGTACCGTATAATTTCCGGGATCTGCCAAGTCGTGGTATCTTCGGCCCCTGTAATAATATCCGGGATTGTAGATCTCCGTTTCGGGTGTGATGACTCCCATATCCAGTCCCATCAGGGCCATCAGAGGTTTCAAAGTTGAACCCGGAGGCTGACGGCCGGATATCGCCCGGTTGTACAGCGGATCGGTTGTGTCTGCGTTGATCGAATTCCAGTAATCCGTGTCGATTCTCCCGGATAGACGGCGGATGTCGTACTGCGGCGCACTTACCATCGACAGGATGGCTCCGTCGTTCGGGTCCAATGCGACTATCGCTCCCCTTTTCCCCTTCATCAGGTCTTCGGCCAGGAGCTGGAGCTCTACGTCAAGTGTGGTACTCAGATCATTGCCTTTTCTGGGAGATTCATTGATATCTCCCTCATTAAAGGGACCGAGCGACTGCCCCAGTGCATTGATGCGGATGTATTCGACGCCAAGCGTCCCCCGCAGCTGGTTTTCATAGGCCATCTCCAGGCCACTTTTGCCTATTTTGTCTCCGAGATGGTATTGATCCGAATCCAGGTATTCCTGCTCGGAAACCTCTCTCAGGTATCCCAGTACGTGGGATGCTTTCATGCTGTCGACCGGATAGTGCCGTTTGCTCTCGATCTGGTGGCCGATGCCCGGAAGACGCCATATGTTTTCCTGGATAACCGAGAACTTCTGGAAGCTCACTTCCGTAAACAGCTTGGAGGAGCGGTACCAGGAATAGGTTTGTGCCTCCCGGATCCGTTTTTCCAGCTCCTGCACGGGTATATCCATAAACCCGGCTAGCAATTCATTGTTGGAGTCATCGTAGCTGACCGGTGTGATGGTGATCGAGTAGATCGGCTCGTTGTCCACAATCATCCGCCCGTTCCGGTCGTAGATTAAACCCCTCGCCGGATTTATGATTTCCTGGCGCAGTGAATTTTCACGGCTCAGCGGACTGTATGTGTCGAATTCAACGATTTGAAGCTGGAACAAGCGCCCCAGGATAAGCAGGCTCAGCCCAACCATGGCAACCTGAAGCACCCTGATGGAAGTTGTTACCCGTTGATTACGCCGATGTCGCATGGACCTGGATTAATTGGTTCTGAAAAGGTGGATGAAACTGGCAACAACAGCGGTATAGACGGCATTTCCTATCCACTCGCGCCAGAAAAAAAGCTCTGCAGAATAGATTTCTACCACAAGATTGAGTCCTAAAAATATGATGTTATGTACCATAGAAGCAATCAGAACCGTAAGAAAAATCTGCCCGATCAGCAATCGGACATCCGAACTCTTGGGAATGAAGTTGTAAGCCATAAAAGTCAACAGTGTTTTTGAAAACATGTTAAGCCCCCACAAGTCCAACAGGGCATCCTGGAAAAATCCCAGCCCGGCTGCCAGAATCAGGCAGGTCGTCCGGTCTCTGCGGGTGATCAGCCAGAGGATATAGATCAAGACAAGATCCGGCTGCATACCCCATAGCTTCAGATGCCTGAACATCACGATCTGGAGAGCAACGAAACTTAAGCCGACCCCGAAATCTTTAAGCCGTTCTGTATTCATTTAAACAGTTGCTGGTAATCCTGGTTGAGTTGTTCAACAGTGGAATCGGGTGTGAATTTTACCACAAATCCCTCCGCAATGGTGTATAGGTTGACAAAGGGTTCAAGATATATTTTCTGGGTTTCCTTACCTTTTTCGGGTTCGGTTCGGATCACCCTTCCGATCGGGAGATCGGGTGGAAACCGGTTGCTGTATCCGGAGGTAACCACTGTTTCCCCACTGTCTACCGCTACCGTTTGGGGCACGTAATTTAACACCAGTTCCTGGATGCTTTCTCCCTCCCAGGATACGATACCATAGGCGCCGGAATTCTGCAGCTCGGCACTGGCCCGAAATAAAATATTAAAGAAGGGCATGACCTGTGAATAGTTCGGTCCCGTCAGGATAATACGCCCCACCAATCCTTCGCCGGTTACCATCGGCATGCCCATTTCCACCCCCTGGTTGGTACCTGCATCGATAGTCAGAGAGTTGTTAATTTCATTGAGCTCTTTTGCCACCACCCGTACGGGGTACAGGCTGAGGTCGGTATCCCGGGTGAACTCAAGAAGTTCCCGCAATTTTTCGTTTTCCTGCCCTGCCGATCGCAACCGGCTCAGTTCGTCCAGAAGAAGCACATTCTGTTTACGCAGGTGGGCATTGGTCCTCAGGGCCTGGCGATAAACCCGAATATTGGAAAGCGGCTCCTCGAGATAGCTTAGGAAAGTGATGGAAATTTTGCGCAGGTTGTCAATCCCGCCCTGGTTGCGGCCGATCATCAGTATCAACGAAAGGACCAGCAACCCGGCCGTCAAAAAATGGTCTTTAGCATCCGTTATGCGTGGAAATCGAAATCGCATTCATCATGTCTCATTATGTGACTACCGTACGATAGTACTCCAGGTCTTCCAGGATCGATCCGGTTCCGCGAAC
>JAWVZC010000439.1:0-3290 GCA_033722415.1 Balneolaceae bacterium
GACCTGTGCGAGTGCAAAGTGGACCGGAAAGAGCAGGATCAACAGAACTAATGCGATATTTCTCGACTGCACAGATAGACGATAATTACACTGATACATGTTAATGTCGCTTTAGTTTGTTTCTTGATTCCAAATTAAAAAACAGATTCTCCCCGTTTCACCTTGCAATGGAGTCGAAATTAAGGAAGAAGAATTTATGTCAAAACGGTTAAAATGTACGAATCCTGTATCCGTCAATAAAGCCACCGTTTGACAATGGTTCCATTTACCGAGATGCTCCTGGCCGAAGAAACGGCACCTTCCGGCGGATTCGGGCACCCTGCTTAACGAGTTGCAAAACACGGTTCCTGATAGTTACTTGAATAGAGAAAACCATATACCTGATATCAGAACCACTACTTTTTATGATAATCCATCGCTATAGTACAAATAAAATTATGCACTTCGGTTGTCTATTGATCGTACTTGTGCTGAGTGTATTCTCCTGTACCGCCGATTCCGGGTCCCCCGACCCCGTAACATGGAACCTACAATTCGATCTGCCCGGCGGTGAGCATATAATGGAAGTCCCATCGGGGGGATATGTAGTGGCAGGTTACCGGCATGTGCTGCGACTGGAGGCCGGTGGTAATCCGCTCTGGAGCCTCGCTATCGACGGCCAGCTGGGCAGCAATTCGAATTTCAGGGTATTTGATATGACCGATGCTCATAACGGGGGGTACCTGATTTTGGGTTTTGATGGCGGCCCGGAGGAAGAAATGGAGCGTCTAATGGTGGTAAAGCTTAACGACTCCGGAGAAATTGAATTCGATAAGATTATTGCCGATGGAATTTTCGAACCAAAAGTATCGATCAGCAAAACCGGAGAAGGGTTTGCGGCAGTAGCGGCGACCGTGATCATGCCGGGCCAGCTACTGTTGAAGAGGTATGAGTTGGACGGATCGGGAAACATAGTAAGTGAAAATGACTTTGGGCTGGAAGAGGAGACGGAAATCCAGCTCGCGGCATTTTCTGACCTTTCCGGTAATGAAGGATATATCGTTATGACGCGGAAAAATCCAATCCAGGGCGGGGACAGTGAAACCGGCGCCATCATAAAAATCGATGGTCAGTTTAACGAAGAGTGGAGGCTGCCGCTTGAAATAACCGAATTCGTTGAGGTACGATCCATTGTTCAAACCGATGATGGCGGATATCTGTTTGCCGGCACGTTTCAAAGCAACGGATGGATTTTTAAAATCGGGCCGGAAGGTTCGAAACAGTGGGAAGAGACCTACGGTACGGATTCGAACGGCAGAAGATTTATTTGGGATGCTGTAATAGCTCCCGAGGGGGGATATGTATTTGCCGGTAAAAACAGCGGGAAGGGGCTGGGTGATTTTGACGTTTGGCTGCTGAAAACGGATGATTCAGGGCAGCTGCTCTGGGATAGAGTCCATGGAACCGTGGGTTACGATGACGCCCGCGCACTTACACTCACTTCCGACGGAGGGTACGCGCTGGCGGGGGCGCAACAGGCTTCCGGCACCTCGGATTTAAAACTTTTGGTAATGAAACTCGACGAGGATGGCGAACTGAATTAATTCCCGGTACGACCGTACTACCAGACAATATTAAAGCAATAGAGCCCCCTCGTGCTGCAGCAGCCAGCGTTTCCGCTCAATGCCGCCGCTGTACCCGGTCAGATGGCCGTTCGATCCGACCACCCGGTGGCACGGAATAATGATCGGTATCGGATTCTGCCCGTTGGCCCGCCCGGCGGCGCGAATGACGTTTTTGTCGCCCAACTTTTTTGCCAGATCCATATAGGTCAGGGTGGAACCGTAACGAATGGTCAACAGCGAATCCCAGACTTTTTTCTGAAAATCCGATCCCTCGGGCTTCAATGGCAGGTCGAATTCGGTCCGCGCTCCCACGAAATACTCCGAGAGCTGCTCCGCCGCCCGATCAAGAACAGGATGGCCGGCGGTATTCTCCTCATTTTTCCCCGAAAACCGGATTTCCACCAGATAATCGCCCTCTGTCGCCAGTCTCAGGATTCCTATAGGTGATTGAAAATAATGGATTTGCATAAACAGGGATTCGAGTTCGAAAATAATTTAAAATTATTTTGTAACAATTGGGCATTGTCTCCCTCTTGTTAATACACAAGCGCTCAAGTTTGTCTCTCTAAGACCCTAATCTAGTTAGTCAACTAGTCACTCCTAAAATGCTGAAACCTAAAGCATAAATCCCGGGACGGATACTCCCGGGATTTTTCTTTTGATCCCTTTCTTGTCACAAACGCACCCAGTTATTAAAACCTGCCACGTTTTTTTATTTGCTGGACGTTTACCGGATCGTTGCAACGGCGACCAGTACAAACAGGACCGCGATTCCGGTCGTGAACAGGAATGTACCAGTCAATCCCGCCGCCGCGTAGACCAGCCCGAGCAGGACCGGACCCAGTGCCTGCCCGCCCCTCAGCACCGTCCAGTTTACCGAGAGAAAAGCCGCCCGGTACTCCGTGGGCGCATGGTGGGTCAGCATATTCAGCACGGTCGGAATGTTGATCCCCTGCGCGATTCCGAACAGGACGATCGGTCCCGCCAGCAGCCAGATGTTATCGATGAAGGGTATGCTCAGAAATACTCCTATGTAGATCAGCGCGGCCGTTACCACCAGCCCGGCTTCCGAGAAGCGGGCGGCCAGTTTGCCGAGCTGCGAGGAGGTCAGGGCGGTCACGAGCGAGGAACCGGAGAGAATGATGCCGATGATAAATGAGGATTTTCCGAAACGGGTGTCGATAAGGATGGGGAAAAACGTTAGGTAGGCCCCGTAGAGCATGATAAAGGTGAGGAAATTGGCCGTGAAAAGCCCGAGTACTTTCTTGGATTGCAGCGAGCCCCAGATATTGCTGAAATACTCCCGGAGCCCGGTGCCGTTTTCAGGCTCGGGATTTCTCAGTGTAACCAATACCAGCAGTCCCACGGGGATGGCGAGCAGTGACAGAAAGAAGGGATAGTACCATCCGACCACGGCCAGAACCCCGCCGATTACCGGGTAGGAGGCGGTGCCCACGCTCAGTACGCTGGCGTTGTACCCCATCGCCGTAATCCGGCGGTTGCCGTCGTACAGGTCGCCGATCAGCGTAACGTTCAGCGCTCCCAGCGAAGCACCCCCGACGCCCTGCAGAAAACGCAGCGCCAACAGCCAGGTGAAGTCGGTGGCCCAGGCACAGGCCGTACCGGCAACGCCGAAGACCAGGAGCGAAGGGACCAGTATCAGTTTGCGTCCGTAGCGGTCGGCGA
>JAWVZC010000440.1:0-3289 GCA_033722415.1 Balneolaceae bacterium
CCCCACCGGCACCACCGACAGTGTGGCCTTTTCCCTGTTTGATTCATTTACACCCGGTGATCTGGTAATCAACGAAATCATGTACGATCCGCCCGTCGGGCTTCCGGAGTACGTCGAGTTATACAACGCTTCAGCCAAGCAATTCAACCTTCGGGGATGGCAACTGGGCGACGCCCTCAACCTTGCGCCCATATCCGGTGATACCCTTGTTTTAAATGCACAGGAACGGATGGTCATCTCCCCGGACACCACAGCCCTTATCCATACCTTCGGCCCCGGAAAATATGTGGAAATGGAATCTTTTCCCGCCCTGAATAACAGCCCGGGAGATGCGGTAACCGTCCGAACGGCAGACGGTGCCCCGGTAGACTCCCTCTTTTTCAGCAGCGGCTGGGGCGGAGACGGGGTCGCCCTTGAGAGACGAGCTACCGGTACCGAATCGATATTCAAAGAGAACTGGGCAAGCTCTCCCCATCCCCTAGGGGGAACCCCCGGCGCTCCGAACCAGGTGGCCGCCGACACGCTGCCTCCCGCTCTTTCCGGACTTGAAACCATAGGCAGGCAGTCGCTGCTGCTGATCTTCAACGAACGCATAAAAGGCCCGCCGGCATCCGACCCCGCCAATTACACCCATTCCGATGCGATTGGGATAGAAGCCGCCCATTTTCTGGAGCCCGATTCCGTTCGGCTGCTCCTGGATGCACCCCTTCAAAATGCAACCCGCTACGATCTGTCTTATCGGGAAATTTCGGATATTTTCGGAAACAGGATCGCACCTGCACTGATATCGTTCATTTACCATGAACCGGAAGAAGCGGACTACGGCGATCTCTTCATCAATGAGTTCATGTACGATCCACCGGCGGGAATTACCGAGTATATCGAACTCTATAACAGCTCCGAGAAATCGCTCGACCTTCAGGAGTGGACGCTCAGCGATAACACGGGAAGCCGAAAGCGTCTCACCCACTCCCCTCGCATTATGGCTCCGGGATCGTACCTCGTTCTGGCCCCAGACAGTACGCTTCTGCGCATGTTTCCGGAACTGGATCTGCTCACCATGGGTTCCCGCTTCCCCTCTTTGAATAACGGGGGCGATGAGATTGTGTTACGCCGGGGAGACGGGACTGTGCTAGACTCCCTGGTTTTTGAATCATCCTGGGGCGGGGAAAATTCAGCGCTTGAACGAAGGGCAACCGGTGTCTCGGCAGCATACCGTGAGAACTGGGATAACGCCCCGGAAGATTGGGGCAGCCCCGGTTCGGCCAACACGATCGAACCCGACCGTTCTCCGCCCGATTTTATCCACCTCCGGGCCGGAAGTCCAGGTACGTTGCAGCTGATCTTTTCGGAGAGGGTGGCCGGCGGCGATATCGATCTGTCCCATTTCACCATACGTCCCCATATCGAGATTCGATCATTTAACGTAAGGGGTGATACCGTTGAACTCGTGCTGGAAAGATCGATGCGTTCGGGCACGACCTACTGGGTGAAAGCTCGACAAATCGACGATCTGTTCGGAAACCGGCTCAACTCGGATTCCCTGGCGGTCGATTATCTCGTTTTTTCCGAGGCCAGCCCGGGTGATGTCGTGATCAACGAAATTGTGTACAGGCCCTCCCCCGCCACAGGTCCCGGCTTTGTCGAGCTTTATAATAAAAGCGGCTCCAATTTTGATCTCAGCGGGTGGAGACTGGGCGACGCTGTGGATCTGGTGGCACTGCCCGCACCTGCGCATCTGGAGGCGGGCGCGTTCCTGGTTCTCACCGGCAGTAGAAACCTCGCCGAATCGGTTGGCAACGCGATCTACCTGCCTCGTTTCGCTTCTCTCAATGACAGCAGAGATATTGTCTATATCCAAAACGGGAACGGGCTGACCATAGATTCACTGTCCTACGACCCCGGCTGGGGGTTGAGGCATGGAAATTCGATGGAGAGAAAAGATCCCGAAGCGGCTTCCAATGATCCGGCAAACTGGAATATTTCGGCAAAACGAAACGCAATCAGTGCGGGCCGGCAAAACCCGGGATACGCACCGGATAACTTACCGCCGCGCGTTATCTTTTCCACTCTTACGAGCAACGGCCGGATCGAAGTGCGTTTTGATGAGTTTGTTGATCCGGCAAAAGGGGGAAAGTTTCTCCTGGGAGGGATGGAGCTCACGGTCGATCATTTTGATCCCTTCCGGGGAAACACGCTGTTTCTGCAATTTCCTGTGTATGGGACAGCCGGCAAGCCGCTACCCGACCTTACGATACACCAGCTGGCAGATGTAAAGGGAAACCTGTCAGGGACAACGGCTATACCGGTTTCATTGCCGCTAAAACCCGGAGACGTAGTAATAAACGAGATTATGTTCCTTCCGCTGGACCGGAAAGACGACAACTTGCCGGATCAGGGTGAATATGTAGAATTGCGAAATATCAGGGATCATGCCGTCTCAGTTGAAGGATTTTTTCTTCATGACCCGCCCGATGAAAACGGTACCGTCCGATCGCAAATTCCGGCAAGCACCGTATCGCGCTGGATACCGGCAAACGGAATACTCCTCGTTTATGCCGATACGGCCCGTACATTCTCCGGTAGCAGGATTGCATCCTATTTCGAACTGGAAAACAACCGCAACATCATGAGCGTACGAATCGAGGGCATGGGGCTGAACCTGGCCGCCCGCAACGACGCCGTCTATATCTCGGATCGAAACGGGGTCACGGTCGATTCCGTTTTTTACGATGAGAGCTGGCACAATCCCAACATCGTCGATAACCGCGGTGTGGCGCTGGAACGGATACTCCCGGATGGGCCGTCCAATGAGCCTTCGAACTGGGGTTCCAGCCCGGTTCCCACGGGGGGGACGCCGGGCATGGAAAACCGGTTATACCGGGTGCCAGGGGAACAACCGACTAATAACGGAATCTCATTCAATCCGAATCCATTCTCGCCCGACGGCGACGGATTCGAGGATCATCTGCTCATCAACTACAAGCTGGACCGGCCCGATTACCTTCTGAATGTCCGGATTTTCGATCGGTACGGCCGGATGGTACGGGATCTGGCAAATGGACTGCCTGCAGACAGAATCGGCTCCCTGATCTGGGACGGGCGCACCGATGATGGCAGTTACATCCGCGTCGGTATCTATATCGTGCTTTTTAAGGCCTATGACGGGACGACCGGCCGAAATATGACCTTCAAGGAACTGGCCGTGGTGGCACGAAAATTTTAAAACAACAGTCACCCCTGCACCCGTAAATTTAAGCTTTACTCCTAATGGACCGGTTTCGGCGGC
>JAWVZC010000441.1:0-3276 GCA_033722415.1 Balneolaceae bacterium
CTCCAGGGCTACACCCGCCCTGATTTTATCCGCCAGATACAACCCCAGGTATCCCCAGGTCGCCATATCATCCAGCTCCAGCGGCAGCGACCCGGAATATTCATCCACGCTCCCCCGCAGGCGTTCGACCCGGTTCAACGCCTCCCGGCTGTCTTCCTCCGACAGTCGGGCCAGTTCCAGCGGCGTTACAAGATCATCAGGGATCGGTTCTCCTGCTGTCGTTTTCGCTACAAAATCGGGTATCGCCATAAAATCAGGATCCAGCGTTTCGTTATTAATGAATTCATTGATCCCAATGAAGACCGTATTGTCCGGCTGGTCGGAGGGATAGGGTCCTAAAAACCCTTCGGAATAGAGGGAAAGATCGTAGGTCCCCCTGTGAAACGAAGCGATCCGCAGGGGCACCTGACTGGCAAGCCGGTAGGTATCGAACAGGGTTTGTGCCTCCTCCCCGCCCAGGGTAAATCGTTCCTTCAGCGCGTTTACAAAAACCCGGTCCGGAGTTTGCGAGTCATACAGCAATCGTCCCCACATTTTATAGAACATCCACTGGCGCTGGAACCCGTATTGCCAGGTCTGGTAGGGGGAGTATTTTTGCATGAACTCCTTGGCCGGGATGTACCCTTCCGAGCCTATGAAATAACCATTGGTATAGGCGTGATCATTGGTATGGATATGGGCCTTGATAAAATCGGGATCCCCCCACCGCAGGATAAAAAAGTCTTCATTCCGCACGGTCCACTGGATATGGTAATTGGTGGGATGAGGCCTCCAGAAACTCTCGTCGATCTCTCCGGTGTTTGAAAATTGAGAGAGGGCCAGTTCCGGGGTCGAATGGCCATGTGACCAGTTGAACTTCACGGTCACCTTGACCGGGTCCGGCAGGTTCGCCCGGTCGATCAGATCCCTCATCGCTCCGGCCGACTCGGCGTGCACCGACCGGTGGATAAATTTGACCGGGCGATCCGCATCCCGCATCCCCAGCACAAAGGTATCATAAATCCACTCCTCCTTCTCTTCGGGGCTCATGCCGCGCATATCGTCACATACGCAAACCCCCAATCCATCCAGGTTTTCATATTCGTTGATAGTTTGAGTGATCGACTCCCGGGTGTACTGCTTGACCCGATCGGAGGTGTCGTTTCGTTCCTCCACATCATAATGGTCGGCCATCGCTTCGGAAACCCGGATATTCCAGTTGACCACATAGGTTTCAATGCTCCGGTCGTCAGCCATTTTAAACAGGGATTTCCAGAACTTTTTCCATTCCTGCAGCTCGCGATCGGAAAAAGGGGATGCTTCCGGAAAATTTTTAGCCCTTATCATGTAGTGAAAGGGGTGCAGGTTCCATAGGGATAGGGTGTTAAACCTGTTTTTGGCCATCATATCCAAAAACTCCCTCCAGAAATCAAGATCCCTGACAGTGGGTTTGTGCAGGTCCATCTTTTCCCCACCCTGGTAGGGCAGCCATGGCAGATTGAATTTGATCGCCCGCACTTTTTGATCGGCATTCACCAACTTTTCGGGCAGCGGGCGGATCGCTTGTTGATGTCTGATCTGTTCCGCAACATCCAGGACCCCGTACATCGCTCCGGCCGGGTCGGCAGCCAGTACTACGTTTCCCCCTTCAGGATGTTCCAGGATCCGGAATCCCTCCTCCTGCATAGAACCCTCAAGCTCCAGTGTATGGCCTGCAAGGGTGATCTCATCCCGATTATCTGCCACAACGACCCGCAGGTCCGTCCGTGCCGCCGGCTCCGCAGCAGGCTGAACCATGAGGGCCTCGCCCGCTGATCGAACGGCCTCATCGAGCTCTTCGACAGCAAACCGCAGTTGAGGGAGGCTACTGTCGAATGCGACGCTATACTGGGCTGCTGCCTGACCTGGAAGCAGGACTGAAGAGATCAGCACGGCAAGGAATATCGGGTACAATGTATGGCGTTTCATAATCGGTCATTTGGTCATGGTTCCTTGCGGGTATGCTCCGCAAGGAACCGGGAATTTCAATTCGGTTCACTGAGATAGCTGATCAGGTCCGCAAGTTCTGGCTCGCTGAGCTCCAGCGAGTAAGCATCGGGCATGATCGAACTGGTGAGCCTGATCTTGCTTTCAATCTCCTCTTCCGTAAACATAAGGCGGTTGCCCGACAGGTCGCTCATTACGGTCACATCCCCGTCGAAGAGCAACATCCCGTACAGTGCACGGCCGTCTTTCGTCGTTACCATCCACGAATCGTATCCAAAGGTTACGGCGGCATCGGGCTCAACCACTGCATGAAGAATTTCCCGCTTTCCGATCTGATCGCCGATCGTTACCAGATTCGGACCGAACGAATTTCCGCTTTCACCGTTACTGTGGCAGATCGAACAGTTTTGGGTAAGTTGCGTTTTTCCGTACCCGGGATCAGCTTCCATCGCAGTGTGAAACATGTTTCGCATTCCTTTTGGGGATCGGCCGGCAAGAGGTATTCCAGCGCAGCATGTAATTACGCCATCAATACCGGGCTTCCTCCCCCATCTCCGGTATGGTTTGTTGAATAAAATCCCGGAGATCATTTGTCGAGCTCACCAGCTCACTCTTTCTGACATACATCATGTGGCCGGCTTCATACGATTTAAAATGCAGGCGGTCTCCCATCTTACCCCCCGGATCAAGCTTCCACATACCATTTTTTTGTCGAAAATAATTTACCAACATATCGTAATATCCTGCCTGAAAAAATACTTCCAGGTTGGGGTTCGCCAGCATCGCATTGCGCAATTTCTCTCCGGTCCCATCCGTAAATCTGTCCCATGGCCAGGGAAATACGTCTCCCGAGACGTGATAGGTCAAGTCTGTTTTGAAACCTAAATGATTTCGAAGATACGTATTGATTGCAGGAGTGAAGGCATTATCCCATGCAGCAGCCGCCGGTCGAGTACTTCCGGTATAGGAATCGCCAGCATCCATTTTATCTATACCTTTATACCGTGCATCATAAGAATCCAGGTAATACCCTTCATCCCTCAGTAACTCTTTTCTGAAAGCATTTCTGGTGACTGCCAGATTGTGGTCCAATATGAATTCCTTTTTGAGCCCTGTATACCGGACTAATTTTTCTGCAACCTCTTGTTTCTGATCTTCAGAAATAGATCCGCCTTTTGCGAGTGCCGGCAAAAATTCCTCAATAGTGTATGTTTCAACTTCCCGAAGAACTTCAGTTAGATCTTTTTCCTGTAAATCTTCAGGCAGCTTATTATGATACCAGGCTATCGCAGAGAAGTTGGGCAGATGCAG
>JAWVZC010000442.1:0-3274 GCA_033722415.1 Balneolaceae bacterium
GGAAGAGTTTATCGGCAAGCAAAGCGGCTATCATTACATAGAACGGAAAGGACGAATCCCGGGAGCCTTATTCGGCAACTGCGGAAGCGATGCCTATCATATGGAAAATTATCGCAATTTCGACCACACCATGCGGGAGTACCCGGAAATCCGGGAAAAATGGAAGGAAGGCGGCATCACTCCCGATAAACATATTGCTTTTTATTGCGGAACGGGCTGGCGGGGAAGCGAGGCGTTTCTGAATGCCTACCTGATGGGATGGCCCCGGATCTCCGTTTACGACGGCGGATGGTATGAATGGTGCAACGATCCGGACAATCCTATTGCTACAGGCATCCCGGACCCGGCTACTGTAGAAGAGGGACCGGCCGGACCTGTATAAAACCGGTCAACCCTTCAAATCGCATCTTTCTCAATTACCGTTTCTTCAATGGATCATGATCCGGAAACCCGGTATACTGCTGTAACGGTTAAGGCCATACTAAACCGGACGAATGTTTTGCCAAAGACACAATTACCAAACTTATGACTCCCAGTCGACCAGAACTTATTTTCTTTGACGTAAATGAAACCCTGCTGGATCTCACGGAGTTAAGCAACTCGGTGGCAGATGCCCTGAACGGGGGACAAGAGATTGTCGCTCACTGGTTCGAATCCCTGTTGCACTACTCCCTGGTCTCCACCGCCTGCGACGAGTTCCGGGATTTTGGGGAGATCGGCGCTGCGGCACTGGTGATGCTGGCCACGAACCGCGATATTTCGCTGAGCATGGAAGCGGCTCGAAAAGTGCTGGCGCCCATTCGCACCGCGCCTCCCCACCCGGAAGTAAATGAAGCACTGGAAATACTAAAAGGCAAGAACTACCGGATGGCCGCTCTCACCAACTCACCTCGCAAAGGAATGACCGAGCAGCTGAATAATGCGGGGTTATCGAGTTTTTTTGAACGGAAGCTCAGCGTGGAAGATATCGGAATATACAAACCCCACCGCCACCTCTACCGGTGGGCGGCCCGTCAGCTGGGTGTAAGGCCTGAACAGTGCCTTTTTGTGGCCGCCCACGGCTGGGATGTGGCCGGAGCGATGGCGGCCGGCATGAAAGCTGCATTCATCAGCCGTCCCGGACGAAACCTCTATCCGCTGGCACCGGAGCCCTCGTACCTCGAACCCGACCTGCAACGCCTCTCCTCAAAATTGTAGTTGGAAGGCACCGGACGTGGAACACGCGTGTACAGCGTCGTGTCGATCGCTGATTATGGCTGTATTGGTTTTCCCGGGTACAGATGGAAACGGAAAAATTTTTTACCAGATACCAGATACCGAATGACCGGCCCGGGACCAGCATGGAAGTACACCTCCCGCCCATCCGCCAGCCGGCGGATAGGCACCCTCCTCAAGGAGGGTCAAAGATTGCCTGTTATTTCAATCTTGGCTTGACGGGCCCGAAAATGGATATAGCTTCATCCGGCTTCCGGTCAACACCAAAGCAATATAAAGAACCAATAACAGATGGAATTCGGCATTTATACCTTTGTTGAAAACACCCCGAACCCTGAAACAGGGGAAAAGCTGGCTCCCTCCGAACGGCTTCGAAACCTGATGGAGGAGATTGAACTGGCCGACCAAGCGGGATTGGAGGTGTTCGGCATCGGTGAACACCACCGGGAGGAATATCTCTCCTCTTCGCCCGCCACCATCCTGGCAGCCGCGGCTGAACGGACCCGGCATATACGGCTGACCAGTGCGGTGACGGTGCTGGGATCGGAAGATCCGGTTCGCGCCTTCCAACAGTTTTCCACCCTGGATCTGCTCTCCCGGGGCCGGGCGGAAATGATGGTCGGACGGGGTTCTTTTACCGAATCGTTTCCGCTGTTCGGGTACGAACTGGAAGATTACGACGAGCTGTTTTCCGAAAAGTTGGACCTGCTATTGACCCTGAGGGAAGAGGAATATGTTACCTGGGAAGGTCACCACCGACCTTCCATCGACAATCGTGCGGTATATCCGCAACCGGAACAGTCGCCGCTGCCGGTCTGGATTGCAGTGGGCGGAACGCCGCAGTCGGCCTACAGAGCGGGCGCTCTGGGACTGCCCATGGCACTCGGCATCATCGGCGGCGAGCCGGAACGGTTCAAATCCCTGGTCGATCTTCACCGGCGGGGTGCACGAGAGGCGGGACACAATGAACCCGATCTCAGTATCAATTCGCACGGTTTTATTGCGGACAGCTCGGAGGAAGCCGGTAATGTTGCATTTCCGGCGTTCAAACAGACAATGGATAAAATCGGCCGGGAACGGGGTTGGCCACCGATGGGCAGGGAACAGTTCGACGCCTCCCGCGAACTTCGCGGGGCCAACTTTGTAGGGAACTCCCAGCAGGTCGTCGATAAGATCCTGTATCAGCATGAACTGTTCGGCCATGGTCGATTTTTGATGCAGATGAGCGTGGGGAGCCTTCCCCACAAAAAACTGTTGCGGTCTATCGAACTTTTTGCCACCGAGGTGGCGCCGGCGGTCAACGATGCCTTGAACGAGGAGTAATGATCGATGAGAGTACCGGCTGAAGAAATCTAATTTTTCAGATCTGAAAATAAAGGGGAAGGCATTTCCAGCCTTCCCCTTCGTGTAGGAGTAGATCGAGGTTGAAAGTCAGGGTGTTGGGTTGACTTCAACCTTCTGTCCCAGGGTATTTCCTTTAAAAACGTACAGCAGGGAAACCGCGATGATCAATACCTGGAATTCCATTCCACGGCCGCCGTTGTTTCCCATGTTAATCGAATTCCAGCCGTATTGGGCGTGAACCAGCACGATAGCTCCAATCATCACGGCTGTAAATAATAGTCCGGAGACTCGCGTAGCCCAGTCGGGACCGAAGCCTCCCCAAATGATGAGCAAGCTTCCCCCCACTTCCACAAGTCCGATCATCAACACCAAAATAAACGGCATGCCCATCATACCCGCGACATCTGCCGTCAATGCAATTTTCGGTAATCCATGGTAAATGAAGATCGAAGCGAGCGAAAATCTTGGTAGCCAATGTGCGATTCCCGACAGCCTGTTTAGTTGTTCCATATATTCATTCGATTTACATATGAAAGATTAGTACGTGTAGTTTATTGACGGGCTGATTCGAAAATTTCTTACCGATTGAGCTTCGATAATCTCTCTCGTCGAGATATGGAATCCATTGCCATATCCTGATAATGAGAAGGCCCTGTTAAAACAGCACCATCTGGTACTGGATAACGTAGATTCCGGCCAGGATGAGCAACAGGCC
>JAWVZC010000443.1:0-3242 GCA_033722415.1 Balneolaceae bacterium
CCCCGATACGCACCGGCTTGTCATACGTGATTGCCTGTTCCACGATCGTGCAAAAATTCTCATCGCGCTGGCGGGTTCCCACATTCCCGGGGTTAATCCTGAACTTGGCCAGGGCCTGTGCCATCTCCGGGTAGGCGGGCAAAAGTTTGTGTCCGTTGTAGTGAAAGTCACCGATTATCGGTACGGTTACGTCCTGTTTCAGCAGCTTCTCTTTGATATGGGGGACCGCCTCGGCAGCCTCCTTGTTGTTTACCGTAATGCGTACCAGCTCGGAGCCCGATTCATGCAGGTACTTCACCTGTTCTACCGTCGCGTCGACATCGGCGGTGTCGGTATTGGTCATCGACTGCACTACAATGGGAGCACCGCCGCCGACCGGTACATCGCCTACCATTACCTGTATGGACTCGCGTCGTTTAATATTGGACATAAGTTACATTTTCGGGTTTGTGAGAATTGAAACTGTTTAGAAACGTGAACGTTGTGGCAACGTCAGGCCAATGAACGATTGTGAACCGTGGTTAATTCTTTTTGCTGAGCTCAAAAAGCTTGCGTTTTTCCTCCTTGGTCAACCCGTCGTACCCTTTCTGTGAGATTTTTTCTAAAATTTCATCAAGCTCTGACTGGTCGCTCTCTTCCACAATCTCCGCATCCGAAACCGAATGCAGGTTGCTCGAGGTTCCCGTCTGTTTCTTTTTCCGGTAAGCCCCCTTCAGGTTGTACCAGAAATTTTCCAGGGGTCTGATAACGCTGCTGAGATCAAATCCCTGCTGTTGGTAACGCATCAGCAGATACCCGACCCCGGCTCCGCCAATATGAACAATCCGTGCCGTATTGTCTGCCGAACCGAGGAACAGCAGGTCCAGGGCTATTAATCCGGCCACCACATAGCGCGCTTCGATGGGGGGCAGCAGGAACAGCATAATCGGCATGCGGGGAAAGAGCATCGCAAATGCCACCATAATGCCGAATACTGCGCCGGAAGCCCCGATAACCAGGTTAATGCCCACAAACTGGGCAAATGCGATATCCAGCAGGGCCCCGCCGATACCGGAACCAAAATATATGACGCTAAACGTCCTCGGGCCCAGATTTTCTTCCACTGCGCGCCCCATCCACCAGAGCCACAACATATTGAAAATGAGGTGAAATCCTCCGGCATGCAGGAACATGTAGGTGACAAGTCGCCAGGGCTGAATCACTGCAGTGGGCAGGTCCGGGTTAAATGCAAATGCCTGGATGAGGTACTCGTTCAAACCCAGAATCTGCAGCAGAAACACCCCCACGTTAATCGTAATGATGGTGCGGATAGCCACGGGAAGTCCCAGATACCCACGTTTGACAGAATTTCCGAAAGAATCGTTATACATAACTCATACCGTGATATGCAACACTGCGTTCAACTGCCCGTAACGTCTTCATTTGCAGGTTCGTTCAGGCATTAAAAATACAAATAACTTGTCCAACATTGAAGCACCTGTCACCATTGTATCTTACTATCTAAGTTCGTGTAAATCATTAATTTCTTCCAATTTAATTACTGCCGCGGGATCTTCAGATACCGGCCGGCCTCAATTTCATCATCTAGCTGTACCTGGTTCACGATGGCCAGCTCCTCTTCCGTGATGTTCATCGGCAGGGTTTCCGGCAGAAAAGATCGAAATACCCCGGAGCGGTCCGTGTTGATTATCTCCAGGCGAACGGGCTGTATGTTCAGAATCTCCGGGTCTTCGAGTTCGTCGAACCCGTAGGCCGTGGCGGTAAAGTTGGATTTCTGTGCACTGAATTGAGCGGCGGTGGTATATGCGATAAACCGGTAAATATTGCCACCGAATTCCACGGCATAGGTAAAGATTCCGAGCTCGGTACCGTCCTGTGTAACGGCGGTGGCCGTCGCCTCGTATGCTTCCAGTCCGTTGTTTTGCGTGCCCGACTGGCCGGTAACGGTAATTCCCTCCTGGCTGATGAATGCCTGTACCGATTGCCGGGCGGTTGATGCCTCCGAATCGATAGTCATGATCATCACCGCATTGCCATCCTGGTTGGCCAGGATAACCCGCGAAGGTTCGTTAATTACTCGCCACCCGCCAGGCACGGGATACGAAAATTTGAGATCCGGATGATAGAATGTATCGTTCCGGGTAAATCCCTCCCGCGGATTATTACCGTAAATAATCCCGTCAATCATATTCATATACTCATCCCTGTTCAACCTGTTTTGGGAGTACCCCTTCTGCTCCCACTGTTTTGCGAGTCTGGGTATCGTTTTCTCTCGCTCGCCGGGCTCCGGGTGCGTGGATAAAAACGACGGAATATTTTGTCCGGCATTTTCGGAGATCCGCTTCAGGGAGGTAAAGAAGTCTGCTCCCTCTGCGGCAACATAGTTACGCATGGCGGCGTATTCCACACCCAGACGATCCGATTCGCGCTCGTCATCCCGGCCATACTTCAGAAACATCAACTGGGTGGCGGTACTGCCCAGGTTCAGCAGGTCCTGGCCCGGAAGGCCAAGCAGTTCCTGCCCGGCGATAGCACCGCCGACTAGAGCTATCTGGCCCACCTTCTGCTCAAAGGCGCGTTGTGAAGCGTGACGTGCTGCCACGTGTCCGATCTCATGCCCCAGCACCACGGCAAGCTGCGCTTCATTATTCAGGTGCGAAAGTAATCCCCTTGTTACATAGATGTAGCCCCCGGGCAGAGCAAACGCGTTTACGACCGGACTGTTCAGCACGCGAAAGTAAAACTCGGTATTCCGGTACTTCGGGTCGGTATCCTCCCGCCGCATGTGGCTGACCGACAATATTTCCTGGCCCAGTGTTTCCACGTAATTGACCAGTTCCTCGTCATCATACACCCCGTACTGCTGCTGTATCTGCTGATCGGCTTCGCGGCCAATTTTAAGCTCCTCGCTCCAGCTGTACCCGTAGGCCCTGCTCTTGCCCGACACCGGGTTTTTCTGGACGACACAGGAAGTTACCGTTATGGTAACGGCAAGTACGGGGAGTATCAGCCACGTGAGTAGTCGTTTCACAGGATAGTTGTCAATCTGTAGCCTCATCTCTGGTATTGGTTTATGGCCCGGCTCGAATGCCGACCGGGGAACGTTCAAAGTTATGGTTCTTAAATTAAATAAATTAACTCTTTTGCCGGTTATTTAGTACCGAATTCCAGTGCTGGTAGATCATAACCATCGCCAGAGTATCTAGTTCACAGTAGGCCTGCAACGCACGTTTCAGCTGATC
>JAWVZC010000444.1:0-3240 GCA_033722415.1 Balneolaceae bacterium
CCATGGCATACGACAAATTCGGCCTGGAGATCGGTCATAAACATCCAGATACCGGAGTCAGTTTCGCTGATTTGAACATACCCGCCATACCCGGGATTGTTGAACTGTGCATTAATGCGCATCAGAAATTTCCCTTTTCCAGAATCATTGGCTGGGATGTATGCCTGGATGAGCAGGCAGAACCAAAACTAATTGAGTGGAATGCAAACAACCCGGGGCTTTGGGCTGCAGAGGCACTGCACGGTCCCTTCTTCAAGGAAGTGATTTGTGATTGAATGGAACGTGCCGATGTACTGCCCTGCCGGTTGTATGATACCGTAGGTGCCGGCAACCTGGTTGTCGTGTCCTGTTCCTTGTTTTAAGCTGTTTAATCCGGGAATTTGATCAATGTTTAAGCGTGAGAGAATTCCAAATCGCAGGTCCAACAGTTTCACTGTCGGGATGATTCACCTAATACGTGGACATCCCGAGTGCAGGTGAAAATCGAATTTTCAAATAGATATTCATTAATAAACCACCCGGGTACCAGATAATGAAGATAGCAATTCACAAGCGGGAGAATGACTTCAGTTCAAAATGGATTGAATACTGCCGTGAACATAACATTGAACACAAAATTGTAGATTGCTACCGCAGTGATATAGTTTCCCAGGTCAGTGATTGCGATGCAGTTATGTGGCATTTCAGCCAGTCAAACCCGCGGGATGTGCTCTTTGCCAAACAGTTACTCTTCGCATTACAGACGGCCGGGAAAAAGGTATTTCCCGACTTCAACACCGTTTGGCATTTTGATGACAAAGTCGGTCAGAAATACCTGTTGGAATCAATAGAGGTTCCCTTTGTGCCGTCCTATGTATTTTACGATAAAACGAAAGCCCTGGCCTGGATCGAAAACACGACATTTCCCAAAGTGTTCAAACTGCGAAGGGGAGCGGGATCTTCTCACGTAAAGCTTGTTAATAACCGATCCGACGCTCGTAAAATCGTGCGAAAAGCGTTCTCATCCGGTTTCAGCCAGTACGACCGAATAGCGAACCTTAAGGATCGCTGGTATAAATATAAAAATGGAAATACCAGTTGGTGGGGGGTAGCCAAGGGAGTGCTGCGGCTGGTCAAAACCACGGAATTTGCACGAATTGTCGGTCCCGAGAAAGGTTATGTCTATTTCCAGGATTTTATTCCGGAAAATGAATATGATATCCGTGTGGTGGTCATCGGAGGCAGGGCATTTGCCATCAAACGGATGGTTCGAAAAGGTGACTTCCGGGCTTCGGGTAGCGGGCACGTCAAATATGAAAAACACCATTTCGACGAAAATACCATCCGTTTGTCTTTTGAGGTAGCCCGGAAGGTTAAGAGCCAGTGTCTGGCCATCGATTATGTATTTCGGGAGGGTGAACCGCTCATCGTTGAACTCAGTTACGGCTTCATCAAGGAGGTCTATTACCACTGTACCGGTTATTGGGACCGCGACCTGCACTGGCACGAAGGACCCTTTAATGCCCAGGGGTGGATGGTGGAGAATCTGCTGAAGAATTCATCATAGCCCGGATCATTTTTCGATAGTTTCCTGCCATGTTTTATTCGCTGCTTGTGACCACTATTTGTCCCTCATTTTCAATGACAATGGCAAACTTGGCTCCAATGTTCCCGGATACGGCATGTTGCCTGGTTAACCGAATAAGTTCACGGGCCAAATCCACATCAAATAGATACTCGCCGTTTTTATAAAATGTCGAAGGAAAGCTACGATAATCGGGTATATCGTCGATATAAAACGGTTTATAATCCACAACTGCCCAAATGGCAATTTGTATCTCTTTCCAACTTAATTCCGGAAATGCTTCGGAAAAGTCGTCGATATGGTTTATCAGGTAGTTGAGCTTATCCCAATAAACTTTTCCTTTGGTGGCGTGTAAATTGACGTCCCGCTGAACCCCTTTTATTGAGCTGACATCCCATTCTATACACCACGCCTTTTTGAACCCATTGGAGATGTACGGATTGTCCGTTATTTCACTAAGGGTTATTACGTGCAGTGATCCATAGTTGCTTCCGTTCTGTAAATCCATAGTAACGCCCTGGGCACCGGGAATAGGGGTTGTCGACTCGATAAACTCTACGGTTTCCTCAATCGTAGATACGGAACTCGTGTCGCAGGAAGTTAGTGCGAATATTGCAAACAGGATGGAAGTGAGGTACAATATGACAGCGTAGCGTTTCATTTTCTCTCGTGTTGAAGTTTATAACAAGTACACGTGTTTAGTGGTCAGATTTGATGGCAAAGAACCAGGGAATGCCTTATGCGTCATCCCGGATTTCGACAGCTGTCGAATATCTCATGGTGGTTCTTAGCGTTGATCTGTTGCGAGCTGAGCCCGACGACAGAGGCCTTGCAAGATCCTGAAACAAGTTCAGGATGACATGAAGGCTATTTATTTAACCGCTAAAAGCGTAACAAGTACGTTAGTAATTATACATAGTAAATTGTACTGAACTTATGGGATTAAAACTAGTTATAAACTCTTAATAAATTTGTAGATACTACTAAATAATACGTATCGAACAAGCAATGGTATAGCCTACCGTATTGATACCGTTTCCCTACCAAATTCTTTTAAAGGAGGAGTCTTCGCATGAAGAAAAAAAATAAAAAGGCATGCGAATATCACCAGGAATCAGGTAGTTGCTATCTGTCTGTACCCACCCCCGGTAAATAAATATTAAAAAAAATTAAAATCGTCGGAACATATCGAAGTACTCGGTGTAAAACTTGCTTGATTGTCTACAGGAGGTAGCTGTGTTATTCTTCAATTTCATTAAAAAAATTTAATATTTTTGCTTTAAATATGTAACACTACGGGCTGCATGCCTTCTTTATAGTACTTAAACCAAAAATATACATCATCTACAATGCTCTCTACTCAACCCAGGGGCCACTGTGAAACGTGCGGCTGGTTCAAAAAGATTAAAAAATATTTACGTTTGAAAATAACAGTATCTTCTCTTCTCACTATTTCCGTCTCTCTCCTGCTAATTACTGTAATACCGATCTCTCTGCAGGCACAGTCCATGAACAGCGTGGAGGGCGACCGCCAGGCACTGGTGGATCTGTATGAGGCGACCGGCGGGTCCAGCTGGGACAACAACAGCGGGTGGCTGCAGGGGAATCCCTCCGACAGCTGGTACGGGGTGGAGGTGGACGCCGACGGGCGGGTGGTCCGGCTGGACCTGGCCGAC
>JAWVZC010000445.1:0-3231 GCA_033722415.1 Balneolaceae bacterium
CCTGGACGAACAGATGCCCGGTATGGATGGACTGGCCACCCTTAACAAGATCAAGCGATCGCAACCCTCGCTTCCCGTGGTGATGATCACCAAGAGCGAGGAGGAGTCGATCATGGAAGATGCGATCGGCGGCAAAATTTCGGATTACCTGATCAAGCCGGTCAACCCCAACCAGATTCTGCTTACGGTCAAGCGTATACTGGAGCGCAAACGGATCCGGAACGAAAAGTTTGCGCAGTCCTATCTCCGCAACTTTAACAAGATTTCAGAACGCATCCGTGAAGATACCGGCTGGGAGGAGTGGATCAACATCTACCAGCAATTGACACGCTGGGAGATCGACCTGGAAACCAGTGAAGAGTCGCTGCGACAGGTTTTAAGCGACCAGTACCAGGAGGCCAATCATGAGTTCGGTCGTTATATTCAGAAGGCATACCGGCCATGGCTGAACCAGGAAACCCCGCAACGTCCGGCCCTGTCGGTAGATATTCTGCCGGAGTACGTGCTGCCTCATGTGGAGAACGGGCAGACCACCCTCTTTTTTGTGGTAGACTGCATGCGGTACGACCAGTGGCTGGTGTTTGAGGATCTTCTTACCGATTTCTACAGCATCGATACCGATTTCTATTATTCGATCCTGCCCACGGCCACACCCTACTCGCGGAATGCGATCTTTTCGGGGTTGTTTCCCCTGGAGATAGAAAATATATATCCCGAACTGTGGGAACAGGGAGACAACGAATCGTCCCTCAATCAGTATGAGCAGGAACTGCTCGGCAAACAGCTGGCACGGGAGGGGATGAACCTGAACTTTAAGTATGAAAAAATTCTGAATGCGGAAGAGGGCCAGCGCATTGCCGACCGGATCCATAACTACACACAGTCGCCCCTCAGCACATTTGTGTACAATTTCGTAGATACCCTGGTGCACTCGCGGTCCGATTCCGACGTGCTGAAAGAGATCGCCCCCGATGTGCCGGCCTTCCGGTCGCTGACCCGAACCTGGTTCCAGCACTCATCGCTGCTTCGTATCCTCAAGGACCTTTCAGATGAGGAGGTTGTTATTGTCATCACAAGCGATCACGGAGCGGTGCGCGCACTGAGGGATACCAAGGTGTACGGGGATAAGGACACCTCTACCAACTTGCGATATAAATTCGGAAGAAACCTGAAAGCGGATGAAAGCGCGGCGATTTTTGTAGATGATCCCCACTCCTACATGTTGCCCAGTCCCAAGCTGGTCAACAATTATATTATAGCCAAGGAAGATTATTACTTTGTCTACCCCACCAATTATCACCGTTATCAAAACCGGTACCGGGATACCTTTTTGCACGGTGGCGCCAGTTTGGAGGAGATGGTATTGCCCATTGCCACTCTCAGACCACGATCAATGTTGTAGAATGCCGATGGATACGGAAAAAACCACGACATCGGAGGAGGAAACGCGGCAGCTCGGATTGGCCTATGCCGAAGACCTTGCGGCCGGGGATGTAGTATGCCTGAAGGGGCCGTTGGGGGCGGGCAAGACACAGTTTGTGAAGGGAGTGGCTGCCTATTTTGGAATTGACCCTGCTGATGTGCTTTCTCCCACGTACACTCTTATCCACGAGTATGACGGACGCATCCCGGTTTACCACTTCGATTGTTATCGAATGGAACATCCTGAAGAAGCCCTTGAAATTGGCGCAGAAGAATATTTTTATAGGGAGGGCGTTTCGATAATCGAATGGCCGGAAAAAATTTGTCCGTTCATTCCCGAACACAGTCGGTGGATTGAAATTGAACCGATGGGACCCCAAAAACGAAAATTTAAATTTAGCAACGAAAAAAAATAATTGGCTATATTTAGGCTCTTATGGGAGCAAAGCAACGACTATCATATCGACTTGACCGGCTGCCGGTGATCATGCCTTTTCACCGGAGGGCCAAGAACAACATCCAGCTGGGTGACCTGGTATATTATGGGCCGTGTCCCGAATTTTACGGCATCGGAGAAGTGGTACGCTGCATGGACGGGCTGGCCGTGGTCGACTTTCGCGGCACCGGATTGTTGAACATTCAAAAAGATGCGCTCGCCATGAAATATCTCATCCCCATCCATAAGCTGAATCTCGGGCACATTCTTAAAAGCACCTGATTCTGATTTAAGGTCCACTTTTGCAACTCCCATTTCATTTTTCCGCAATTCACGAAATAGGCCCGGTTACTCCGGGTTTTCCTCCACCATCTGCGTCATCTCCAGTAGTTCCTGGTCTTTTTCCCGGCCGAACAGCCAAAACAGTATGCTTACCGCCAGCCCCGGATAAAACGGTTCGATACCCAGGTAGGTATATGAATATTCCTGGGGATTAAAAACCGTTCCCAGCACCAGCCAAACCAGTGAAACCAGGATACTGAACACCATGGTGGGCAGTACAATCGACCGCTTCAGTGTAAACTGCCGCAGGTATACCCCCAGCACTGGGATCAGCAGGCCGGGGATCATCACCGAGCCAATGACATACCACAGGTTGATAACGCTGGGAAAGACGATAATAAGCAATATACCGAGACCGGCTGCCAGGAGTACGCTGATGCGGGTCAGGCGGTTGTTGGGAACATGCGGCAGGTATTTGACCAGGAAGTCGCGCCCCAGGGTCTGCCCGGAAAGAAACAGGTAGCTGTCCATTGTGGACATGATAGTAGCCAGCAGCGTCATAAAAAAGAGTCCCTTAATGCCGACCGGCAGAATCTGGTTGGCCAGGTAGGGATAAACCATAATCGGCTCCTGCAGGTCGGGCCCTAGTATCGCCCAGCCGTACATACCACTGAACATGGTCATGAAGTCGAAGATCGACCACATCAGAATAGACACAAAAATTCCTTTTCTGGCGGTCTTCGGAGATTCGGCTGCTGCTGCCCGCTGGTGGAAGCTGGGATCCACGAAGGTCCACAGGGCGATGAAAAACCAGACCAGTATGTACTGAAGATCATGCCCGCCGGTGATATCGCGATAGGTTTCGGGAACAGCCCGCCAAAGAGTATCGAGAAAACCGAACTCAAAGAAGGCGAATCCGAGCAAGAAGAGAAATCCCCCGAACATCAGGATAACCTGCAGCATATCGGTACGCACCACGGCATTGAACCCACCAAAAGTGACATACGCTACCGAAAAGAGCGCAACTGCCGAGGCGTACCACAAAAAGTTACCGCTGCCCCCTGTAAGGTATTGAAACAGCAGCCCAAGCA
>JAWVZC010000446.1:0-3185 GCA_033722415.1 Balneolaceae bacterium
TGACCAAAAACACCGGACCTTTAAAATTGGCGAGGTGGCAAAGCGCTGTTCCGTCAACAAAGAAACCGTGCGTTATTACGAACGGCGTGATTTGATTGAGAAACCGGAACGGCGGCGTTCGGGGTACCGAATATTTACCCGGAAACATATCGAGCAGATCACCTTTATTAAACGAGCACAACAACTTGGATTTACTCTCACCGAAATTCAGGAGTTGCTGGAACTTCGCCTGAACCAGGTAACGGCCTGTGACGAAATGCGGGGAAAAGCACGTCAAAAGCTGGAGGATGTTCGGGGAAAGATGGATGACCTGCAGCGAATTGAATCGGTGCTCAACGACCTTATCACTGCCTGTGAGTCCGGCGGAGAGACCGAAGACTGTGTCATACTGCGATCCCTGGAAGGCAAAACAGAAACAGGAAAAAATCTGAGATGAGCGAACCTGTTCAAACGACGTCAACGATTACCTGCCCCGAATGCGGGACTCAAACCCCGGAAATCATGCCGGATGATGCCTGCGTTTATTTCTGGGACTGCCCGAACTGCGGGCAACACCTGCAGCCGGAACACGGGGATTGTTGTGTTTTCTGCTCGTATGGTTCCATACCCTGCCCGCCCAGGCAGGCAGCCGAACATTGTGGTTGCTGCTAACCTGCTGGTATGCTTAACACTCCATAAATAATCGTATATTTTCAAAGTAATCATTCGGTATAGACCGGTGGAAATCCGGCAGTTCACATTATCATTTTCCAACTGGTATGACAAAAAAACGTAAAATAACGGTTAAAGGCATGGACTGTGCAGGCTGTGCGCGCAGTGTGAAGCAGGCCATTCAAAAACAGCCAGGGGTTAAATCAGCGGAGGTGCTGCTCTCCTCTGAAAAAGCTATTATCGAGTTCAATAAGCAAAACCCCGAGCTCGACAGTATCAAAAAGGCTATCGAGGAGATCGGTTACCAGGTACCGGAGAGTTCCGGGGAAGGTGAACCGTCTGAACAGCTGGCCCGGCAGGCTTTGCGCCTGTTCGGAATCGTGTTTGGTGTTGTCCTGTTCGTCGTGGTAGCCGGTGAGTGGCTGGGACTGTTCGGTTCCATCACCGGGTTCATACCATTTTGGTTGGGAACCGTACTGGTACTCCTGATGGGATACCCTGTATTCAAAAAAGTGCTGGTGGCTGCACTCAACGGCCAGGTGATTGCCCACGCACTGATGGCCCTGGGAGCGGTAGCGGCACTGCTTGCGGGCGAATGGGTAACCGCAGCTATCGTGGTCTTTTTCATGCGAACCGGTGATTTTATTGAACATTACACCACGGAGAAAGCCCGGGATTCCGTACGATCACTGACCGAACTGGCTCCCCAGACCGCCCTCGTGGTACGCGATGGCGAGGAGCTGGAGGTGCCGGTGGAAGAGGTTTCGGAAGGAGAAACCGTGTTGGTTCGCCCCGGAGAACAAATACCGGTTGACGGCCGGGTGACAGAAGGAACGGCGACCATCGATCAATCGGCCATTACGGGAGAATCGATGCCGAAAGAGGTGAAGCCCGGGTCTGCCGTATTCGCCTCCACCATAGCCACGGGCGGGCGACTGTTATTAAACGCCACCGCTGTGGGGAAAAACTCTACGTTCGGGCGGATTATCCGCATGGTGGAGGAGGCGGAATCGCGGAAGGGAAATATTCAGCAGTTTGCCGACCGGTTTTCGGCGTGGTACCTGCCGGTCGTAGCCATCATCGCCGCGCTGACCTGGATACTGCGGGGCGATATTATGGCCACGGTCGCCGTTATGGTGGTGGCCTGTTCCTGTGCCTTTGCCCTGTCAACCCCGGTGGCCCTGCTCGCCTCCATCGGCGCCAATGCCCGGCACGGCCTTCTTATCAAGGGCGGAAAGTATATCGAGCTGCTTGACCGGGCCGACGTGTTACTGCTCGATAAAACGGGCACCCTTACCTTCGGCAAGCCCGAAATCACGGATATTATTCCACTCAACGGCATTTCGAGCGGAGAACTGCTGATTGAAGCGGCAGCCGCCGAACGGTATTCGGAACACCCGCTGGCCACTGCCGTCCGGGAAGCGGCACGCAATCGCCACCTGGCCATACCGGAACCTACAAGCTTCGAGGCGGTCCATGGCTCCGGGGTCAATGCCGTCGTAAACGGGCACTCTATTGTGATAAGCAGGCCGTCCGAAAAGCATTTCAGCCGGTATGAGCGGCAGCTGATTCCCCTCCAACAGGAGGGTAAAACCCTGATGGTGGTGGAACGCGACGGGAAAACCGCGGGTATCCTGGCCGCCAAAGACACCGAACGCCGCGAAGTGGGTGACGCACTGGCGCAACTGCGGGCCCGGGGAATCGACAAGATCGAACTTCTTACCGGAGATAACGAGGATACTGCCCGGTTGCTGGCTGAAAAACTCGGCATAGAGTACCAGGCGGAACTGCTTCCGGAGGATAAAATTGAAGTGGTCAAAAAATACCAGCAGCACGGCCACACCGTAGTGATGGTGGGAGACGGCATCAACGACGCTCCCGCCCTGGCCCAGGCCGATGTGGCCATCGCGATGGGAGTCAGCGGCACCGATATCGCGAAAGAGACCTCGCATATCACCCTGATGCGCGATAACTGGTTACTGGTGCCGCACCTGTTTGATAACGCCCGCAAGACGATGTCTGTCATAAAAGGTAATTTTGGATTCACCACGCTGTACAATATCGCCGGTCTCTCCCTGGCGGCGTTTGGATACCTGCCCCCCATACTCGCCGCCGCCGCGCAATCCCTGCCCGATGTGGGTATACTGCTGAACTCCTCCCGCCTCCTAAAGAATTGACCCCTGTTTACTACATCCTGATAAAGCTGTATTATAAAGTCCCGGAGTGAACAGAGCGGCCATATCTTTGCCTTAACCAAGATGTAGGCGTAACGACCTGGACAGGGATCCCCTCTCCCCTCGCCGTTGTTTCAGGATATTTCGGCCCGGGTTTTGAGATGTCAGGGGAAACGCAGAACTACATAACATATCCCGGGGATGGTGACCGTATTCCGGCATTCAGCCCGGCAGGTAGCATCATGATTATGACTACAAGTTTGGACGAAATTCGGCAAGCGCTTGATGAAAAGGTAGGGGCAATATTTATCGGCCTGGTGAAAGAGCACCGTAATAACCGCCATGAATCGCTGCTTTCCA
>JAWVZC010000447.1:0-3110 GCA_033722415.1 Balneolaceae bacterium
CCGTCCAAATCCTGTTACCCTTGCTCACGATCATTGCTGTCGACATCCCGAAGCTGACACCCAGTCCGCCCAGGCTCCCGATCATTATACACAGGAGGGTAAGAACAAGGAGAATGGACATCGCTCCCATCTCCGCTTCCCCGGGGAGATATGCCAGGCAGAATCCGTAAAACAAGCCCCCTATCAAACCGGCTGCCATACCTCCCACGGTTCCCGTCCCACCGATCAGCAGCCCATTGTTCAGCCAGGAATTATTTCCCCGTTCAAGCGGGATCTCGGCCATGTTCGAGAAACCCGGTGCCCCATTGGTTTTGACGGTATTTTGTACTTTAACAGGACCAATAAATCGATACCCGTAGCCGGAAATTGTCTCTATATACCGGGGATTTGCTGCGTTATCCCCCAGCTTCCTGCGAAGTTCCTTTATACATTGGGTAAGCGCCGAATCACTTACCACGATATCGTCCCAAACTTTGGTAAAAAACTGATCTTTTTCGACGAGGTTCCCATGCTCGCGAATAAGCAGTACCAGGGCGTCAAAATAGCGTCCGCTAAGGTCGATCTGCTCACCGTTCTTCCAGAGCTGCCTGTTTTCAACGTCAAGGTAAAAATCATCAAAACAGTAATAGGAATAGAGTTCTGAAGACATAATCATATTTACTCACAAAAATATCAGATCCTGCTCACGCAGCTTACCCGGTGCATCTCTACATTAGCCGACGTTCGTAACCGATTCCGCAGATTATAATAGGTATCTGCCCAATAACAATCCATCATCCAGCTCTTAGTCACGTACGAATCATGAATTCACAACAAATAGCAACGCTTAACGGACGGGTTATATGCAAACTCTCGATCCACCGGTTTCCTCTTTGTGATACCAGTGGGACAATCAGAGCGCGTGACAGGCACGTTCCCACAAGTGCTGGAGCGAACGGAGGTTTGCCACCGTAACAGAGTCGATTATTCCGGGTATTTGCCCGTGATTTTATGACCTGAACCCCCTAACTCCAAAGTAATAACAGAGATAATAACCGATGAAATTACCAAATAGTGTTTCTACAGCATCGATAATACAAAGTGAGGCATTCATTGCTTTTACCCTGGCACTCATCGCGGCAGCACTCATCAAGATACCGGCGATCTTCGGGATCCATTTGGACCAGCATGAGAATTTCTACCTGCGAAATGTAAGTCTCTTTGTACTACCACTCCTGAGTAGTTATTTTTTATGGAAACATAATTTCCCCGCCCGAACGCTTGCCCTTGCAGCTGTTGCTTTTATTACAGCAGGTGTATTTGCCAATATATACCCGTTTACGGAGAGGAGCGACACCGAAACACTGCTCGCATTACATTTGCCGGTTGCGTTATGGCTGTTTATCGGCATTACCTATACGGGCGGACAATGGAACAAGACCAGGGCCCGCATGGATTTTGTCCGGTTTTCCGGCGAGCTTTTCATTTACTATGTGCTGTTAGCCCTCGGCGGAGGCGCCTTGACAGCCTTTACGGCACTCATATTCGGAACGATCGGGATCGATATAGAACCGTTTTTCGAAACCTGGATGTTACCCTGCGGATCTGCCGGCACTGTCATCATAGCCTCCTGGCTGGTCGAAAGCAGGGGGAGTATGACCGGTAATCTGGCACCTCTGCTGGCGCGCCTGTTCACGCCCCTTTTTACATTCATGCTGATCACTTTCCTGGGGATCATTCTCTGGTCCGGGCGCAGTGTGGAGACGGATCGAGACATGCTGATTGCATTTGATATAATCCTCCTGGTTACCCTGGGACTGCTGTTATACTGCATATCAGCCCGGGATACTCAAGCTCCTCCGGGGGTGTTCGATGTGGTACAGGTGGTGCTGGTGATCAGTGCCCTGCTGGCCGACGCTGTAGCTCTGTGGGCTATCTCGGTGCGGATCTACGAGTTCGGGTTTACTCCAAACCGGGTGGCCGCCCTGGGGTTGAATCTTGTTCTTCTGGTCAACCTTGTCTGGTCTGCGGTACAGTATACCCGGTTCCTGCGCGGAAAGGGGTCAATCCGGGATCTCGAACGGTGGCAGACCGATTACCTGCCGGTATATTCCATATGGGCTGCGATTGTTGTCCTCCTCTTCCCGCCCTTGTTCGGATTTACGTAAATCATCGATTGTATCGATTCCAACAATGACAAAGGGTGCCCTTCTGCGGGCACCCCTGTCTTGTTTCCGAATAAAGGCAAGTGGATCAGATACCGAACCGGACACCCGCACCCAGTGCCAGCTGATCGGCGTCACTGAGTACATATTTCAGCTCGGCAAACAGGTTACCGAAATCCAGCCCGTACTCCAGGCCTCCGCCGACATTCAGGCCAAATTCGGAACTGTCACCGCTGCCGGTGATACCCTGTGTCGACTGTTCAAAGGATATGTTGGTGATGTTTATTCCTCCCAGGCCGTAAAGCGTGAGTGCGTCTTCTGAATAAAAGAGATAATTCCCGTTAAAATTTAGCTCCCACACGGTCTGTTTGAATCCGTTTTGCTCGTGGGGAAAGTAAAACCCAAAATCTGCCACTCCCCTGAAATCATCGTTGATGGTATAGACACCGTCTACTTTGATGCCAAGGTCGTTATCCACCTGGTCGATCCCCGAAACCCCGGACCCGAATATCAATCCACCTCCGAGGGTGATATCGCCATTCTGTGCGTAGCCAACAGAAACGGTTAACAGGAGTAATAGAGATACTAATGGTAGCGTAGATAGATATTTCATGATACTGTATTTATGATTGTTTTGGTATTTCTAATTGTTGGGTGACGGATGATTGAAGCCATCCATTGTATTATTGCGTAAAGCCAGTTACAATTGGGTCAAATTTATCCACTGTTCCCGTGTAAAGATTTCCATATCCAACCAATGGCGGGGTCTCCACAAAATACTTCAACGACCATAACTGGCATCTAAGACTATCCTTAGCCATTATGACACGGACGAACCTTTTCAGCCGGGCAAAAATATCTTAGGATGACGTACAGCGTGCTACAAGTCACTGGGTAATCACCGGCAATATTTTTTACCGTCTTATTTCGCTTTACACTGATCTGCCTTACATTGATAAGCGATCG
>JAWVZC010000448.1:0-3089 GCA_033722415.1 Balneolaceae bacterium
ATACGGCCAGCCCTATAAACGAGGCCGCGATATTTTTGGTGGACTCGAAGCGTATGGGGAGGTCTGGCGCACCGGGGCCAACGAAGCCACCGAGCTGACCACCACCCGCGATATTCTGTTTGCCGGAAATCCACTGGAGGCCGGAACGTACGCCTTGTTTACCATCCCGGGAAAAGATCAGTGGACTATCATCCTGAACTCCCAGCTGGGCCAGTGGGGAGCATTTGAATATGATTCCAGCTACGATGTACTGCGGGTGGATGTTGACCGGGTGAAGAAAAAGGAAATTACCGAGGCCTTCACCATTGAGTTTGAAGAGGTCCAAAACGACTCCACCTCCATCACGATGGAGTGGGACTCGACCCAGGTGAAGATCCCTATCGAGTTTATGACCCAGGAGGATCGTTCCGAAAACATATCCAACTAAATGCATCCCTCATCGATACTTTCCGTTTACATCCCAATATGCCTTTTCATTCTGTATGGTGGGCTATGCAATTTTTTCTTGCGGGTTACAGGCGAAGGGGCTCTCAAAACGGAACATTTTAGTCAGACATTCATCTAATGAATGTGGTTGCATCAAAACAAACAAAAATTACGCTATATGACACTGCTAAAAAAAGGTACTGCCGTTTTTCTCTCCATTTCACTCTGTTTCATGGTTATTACCGGATGCCAGAACTGGAGTAAAACTGCAAAAGGCGGGGCTATCGGGGCAGGCGCCGGGGGTTTGGCCGGGGCCATAATCGGTGAAGCTACCGGTAATACGGTGAAAGGAGCCATAATCGGGGCTGCCGTCGGCGGAGCGGCCGGTGCGGCCATCGGGAACTACATGGACCGGCAGGCCCGAGAGATGCGCCAGGACCTGGAAAATGCCAAGGTAGAACGCGTAGGGGAAGGCATTAAAATTACCTTCGATTCCGGTATCCTGTTCGATGTGGACTCCCACGCCCTGCGGGATGAATCGCGTTCAAACCTGGAGGATCTTTCTGAAATTCTTCAGAAATACGAAGATACAAACATACTCTATGCAGGACATACCGACAATACCGGAAGCAATGAATACAACCAGGAACTTTCCGAAGAGCGGGCTAAATCGGTCGCTAAATATACCTCCTTTTTAGGGGTTGACAGCCATCGCATGACCATCATAGGATACGGGGAAGAGCAACCCATTGCCGACAACAGCACGGCCGCGGGACGGCAGCAAAACCGCCGGGTTGAAATTGCCATCTACGCCAATGACGAACTCAAACGGGCTGCCCGTCGCGGCGATCTCGGGGAGGTTGAATAGCTCCCGACCCCGGTCTTCAAATGATTTATGACTGGTAAACAAACCTTTGGGTTTGCAGGTCCTGGCCAATCCCTCCCGGCTACTCTTCGGGAGGGGTTGCAATTTCCTCGATCATTCCCTTAAAAATAAAGCCGTGGAACGGCAGCAGGCTGTACCAGTACAGCCGGCCCCACAGGCCCCTTGGCCTGAACGTGGCCACCTGGTAGAGGGTCAGATTCTCAATCCTGAATTCAAGCCAGGCCTCACCCGGCAGTTTCATTTCGGCGTAGAGCAGCAGCCGTTTTTCTTTTCGGTCCGCATAGAGTACCCGCCAGAAGTCGAGCGATTCTCCCGCGGTTATCTCGGTACTGCTCTTGCGGCCCCTGCGCAGCCCCACTCCGCCCGCCATCTTGTCCAGCAGGCCGCGGATCTCCCACAACCAGTTGCCGTAGTACCAGCCGGTTTCCCCGCCGATGCTCCAGATCTTGTCGAGAACCGCCTGTTCATCCCGAATCTTGCGGCTGCGCCGATCTTTGTAGCAGCCGTAGACCGGGACTTCTATATGGTTTGAAATGCCCTCTTCCAGCACATCGCTGGAAAGGGCGTCGGTCCAGCTGGATAGTACCTCCTTCTGTTCCACCTTGTCAAAAGCCAGCCGGATCGCTTCTTTGTAGGGGATCAGATCGACCTCCAGCCGTTCGGGCAGTTCGTTGGGTTCTGCCACCACCTCCACTTTCATGCTGTTGACCAGGTTTACCGCCAGGCGATAGGAAGTGGAGGTCACAAAATAGAGCCAGTAGGAAGAGAGCCGGGGGCTCATCACCGGCACGCTGATGATCGTCCGGTGCAGGTTACGCACTTCGGCGAATTTCAGCAGCATCTGCTTGTAGGTAAGCACCTCCGGCCCGCCGATATCAAAAGACCGGTTAAACGTATCGCGGTAGCCCAGGACCCCGCTGAGAAATTGAATGACGTTGCGAATGGCGATCGGCTGGGTGGGGGTATTCAGCCATTTGGGGGCGACCATGACCGGTAATTTTTCGACCAGGTCCCGGATAATCTCAAAGGAGGCGCTGCCCGACCCCACGATAATGCCGGCCCGCAGTGTGGTCAGTGAGAAAGAACCCGAACCCAAAATCTCCTCCACCTGCTTCCTGGAACGCAGGTGTTTCGACAGCTTCTTGCTGTTTACAATGCCCCCCAGGTAGATCACCTGCCGGACCGCCGTTTGATCAAGCCGGTCGGTGAAATTACGGGCGGCCTTTTGTTCCAGCGATTCAAAATCGCCCGCCGCCGCAGACATTGAGTGGATCAGGTAGTAGGCCGCATCGATATCATCAGGTATGGCGTGCATCGTTTCCCGCTCCAGGAAGTCGAGCTCAATGACCTCTATGCGATCCGTATTGTAGGCAGAAATATCGAAACGCTGCGCGTCGCGCACGCAACAAACGACGGTATGTCCCTGCTCCAGCAGTACAGGCAGCAGCCGTTTAGCGATATAACCGGTGGCGCCGGTAAGAAGAATCTTCATCCGATGATCCCCATGCTTGGGTTAAAGATGTGACACTTAACCAAGGCCTCCCCCGGCAGCGTTCCCCATGTGCAGTAAAGAGGTCCCTTCTTGCTTCTGTTGCCGTTCGCTTTTTTAACGATGAAGATCCACACGGGAATTACCCCCTTCGAAAGAAAAAAAGGGAGGAGATCGGGATGGCTTTTGCCCGGGAGTTCACGGATCAGTGCGGCTGGTGACCGGCATACGAGTACTTACTGCACATACATACCATTACCATATTTATGTGAATGCCATTATTCTATC
>JAWVZC010000449.1:0-3083 GCA_033722415.1 Balneolaceae bacterium
ACTTTCTTCTCCTCGTGCACTTTCCAGTTGACATACTCCTCGATGTCCGGGTGATCCAGATCGAGCGTCACCATCTTGGCCGCACGCCGGGTGGTTCCGCCCGACTTGATAGCTCCAGCCGCCTTGTCACCGATTTTAAGGAAGCTCATCAGCCCGGAAGAACGGCCGCCCCCGCTGAGGGGCTCCCCTTCGGCACGAATGGCGGAAAAGTTGGAACCAGTACCGGAACCATACTTAAACAGACGGGCCTCGCGAACCCAGAGATCCATGATGCCGCCTTCATTCACCAGGTTGTCATCGATACTCTGGATGAAGCAGGCATGCGGCTGCGGGTGGGTGTAGGCATCTTCGGACTGCTTAAGCTCACCGGTTTTCCCATCCACATAGTAGTGCCCCTGGGCCGGCCCATTGATGCCGTAGGCCCAGTTCAGCCCGGTGTTAAACCACTGGGGACTATTGGGGGCAGCCATCTGGTGAGCCAGCATGTAACACAGCTCTTCATAAAATATTTTGGCGTCCTGTTCAGAATCAAAGTAGTCATGTTTCCAACCCCAGTAGGTCCAGCAACCCGCCAGTCGGTGGAAGACCTGCCGGCTGTCGTGCTCACTCCCATAGCGCTCCTCCTCATCGATCTCCGTCATCGCTTCCTCATCGGCAACCGACTTCTGAAGCCACTCCGGCACCCCGTCCTCTTCCACCTTCTTTACTTTCTTGGGTACACCGGCCTTCCGAAAATACTTCTGGGCGATAATATCGGTTGACACCTGGGACCACGGCTTGGGCACGATCACTTCGTCCATTCTGAAAACCACGGATCCGTCAGGATTCTTGATTTCAGACTTGCGGGATACAAAGGTAAGGTCACCAAATGGGCTGTCCCAGTCATCCTGGGTATAAAACCGAGCAAATTTCATAAATTATCTCCTTTAAATAAACTTTGATTCTGATGTGATACTATGTTGGAAAAAGCAATAGGGGCTGTGACAAATAACGTAGTCAACTACTGATCTTTAGCAATAATATAAACGCCCTAACATACCTTGCAAGTAAAAAGGGCCAAAACTTTTCCACAAATATGGCAAGTTATCAACAATTGTTTTTTAACGACTTGTCGCGAAATCGAAAAATGGGATTTTTCCATATATTTCGTAATTGAAAATACACTGTTTTATATCCAATTCCTCTGTCAATCCATAATTAAAATTGGCTTTATCAGCGTAATATCTGCACTTTTACCACCAGTCATGGCCCGTCTGAATATGATTAGAAAGTTATCAACACCCGTTAACAGGCCACGGAATGATTTATGACTATATAATTCCAAACTTGTTTAATGATTTTTAAATAATTTTAAATCAATTATATAATAAATCTGTATTTATTTCATAAAAACAACTATAAATACCAATTACAATCTCATCCTCTGCAATATCCCCTTCTGCAATGAGACAGGCCTCGCGCCGGACACCAGTCTGTGTTTGCGGGCATAATGCAACCACCATTACGGATGAGATGCAGGTTCCCCTCATGTAACGTCCAGCCAACGGGAAACGCATGTACCAACTATCCGTGAGGGGAGCCTCCCGGCGCTGTTCAGCGGGGACCGGATTCCGTGATACGGGTCGGGAACCTCCCCCCAACTATAGAACTATGAATGGGTTGAGCACTGATATCCTTAAAGCTGCCGCCATAATCGAAGGGGTATAAATTGCCTGCCCCTAGAAACGATAGTCTGCCTGGATCACAAAACCGCGGCCTTTGGTATGGTATCCATTGATCTCGGTATAGCTGGCATCAAACAGGTTCTCGATCTTTCCGATCAGGGTAAGATCTCTAAACAGGGAATACTGCACGCTCAGATCCGTTACGTTGTACCCCTCTACCTCGGTCCTTCCAAGCGCGCCGTAATATCCGGGTCCCAGCTCGGTACTGTAAAATATATCGTCGCGCTCACCGACAAATCGGCTGGAAAGTTTAATGCGCAGCGGGTCTGATGGCTGCCAGCTGGCCTGCAAATTGGCTGACAGGCTCGGTCGTCGGGTGAGCGACTCAAGCTCACGTTCACCGGTCACAAACGCACCGCTTTCGTAGATCTGCACCCGGTTGTTCCCGATCGAACCGGAATTGACGGAGTTGGGATTGAAACTGAGGGTGGAATGCGTGTAGGTGAGGTTACCGCCCAGGGTGAAATAACCGCCGATCCTGGAATCAAAACCAAATTCAACCCCATGGATCCTCTGTTCGGAGGCGTTCAGATAGGTATCCCCCCGAAAATCAGCCGAACTCAGCTGATCGGCGGGTTTGTCACCGTTCCACAGGTAGACATACTCAATCACATCCTGAACATCGGTTCGGAACAGCGACAGGTTGAAACGCAGTGACGGTCCAACGGTCTGTTTCCACCCAATCTCATAAGAGATCGATTCTTCAGGATCGAGGGACCGGTTTCCACGATTGGTAACCGCAGTGGCCGACCTTGCCGGGGAGTTTAACTGGTACAGGGACGGGGCGTTAAACCCGGTGGTTACCGCGCCATAAAGCAGCGTTGAGACAGAGAGTTGATATTTCGGATTCAACTCATAGGTCAGGTGTGTCCCAAACTCGTTATGGCTTACCAGCCGACTGCCCAGGCCTACCGAAAACGATTCCAGTGAGGGATGGATAAGGGTTCCGTTCAGTTCGGTGTGAAGAAAGAGGTGATTGATCGACTCGGTCAGGTCGAGCGAATCCAGGTTGGTTTCCGACTCATAGTTGAAAGCACGCAGAAATGTATAGGACCGGGTATTCATGGTTTGCCGGGTGTTTCCGATACCCGCAACTGCGGTGATCCGCTTCCCGCTAAAGCGGGCCGTAAACTCATTCTCCCAGTTGGTTCCCTCGGCGTCGGTCTCGGTATAACTTCCGTCATAGTTTCCGGCCCGGTCCACGATCGAGGAGTCATTAACGAAATCACGACCCAGATCGGACCATGCCCCGCTGTACTGCATCTCGATGTTCCCGGTGAGGGAATATGACCCGCCGTACGTGAAAAAATCGCGTGCAAAATCGACCCGGGCGTCACGGGCATCTTGATACGCCCCGCC
>JAWVZC010000450.1:0-3082 GCA_033722415.1 Balneolaceae bacterium
AGACATTCTGCATACCGCACGGCGGTGGCGGGCCGGGCATGGGGCCGATTGCAGCCGCCGAACACCTGGAACCGTTTCTCCCGGGGAATGCCGTAGTGCCGACCGGCGGGGCCGAGGCGATACACGGGGTGTCGGCCGCACCGTGGGGCAGCGCCAGTATTCTTACTATCTCCTATGCCTACATCCGGCTGATGGGAGCCGAAGGGCTGCGACGCGCCACCGAGGCTGCCATCCTGAACTCCAACTACCTGAAAGAGCGGCTGAAGGAGCACTACCCGATACTCTATACCGGCAAAAACGGGCGAACAGCCCATGAATTCATAGTGGATATTCGGCCATTCAAACAGTCGGCCGGCATCGATTCGGTGGATGTGGCCAAACGACTCATGGATTACGGTTTCCACGCCCCCACCATGTCGTTTCCCGTTCCGGGTACGCTGATGATCGAACCCACGGAAAGCGAGTCCAAGGAAGAACTGGACCGGTTTTGTGAGGCGATGATTGCCATCCGGGATGAAATTCGCGAGGTGGAAGACGGACTGGCCGACCGGGAACAGAACCTGCTGCGGAACGCTCCTCATACGATGCGGGTAGCCCTGGATAACGAATGGCATCGCCCCTATGACCGTGAACGCGCCGTCTTTCCGCTGGATCATCTCCGGTTCAACAAGTTCTGGCCTGCCGTCAGCCGTGTAGATGACGCTTATGGCGACCGAAACCTGATGTGCAGCTGCGTTCCGGTTGAGGCGTATTCGGAAGGGCAGCAGCCCGCTGCAGTGGAGTGAACGCCATATCAGTCACCGGATGGTTCCGATTTTCAGGGGAACCGTGCGGGGGGCATTTCTGCTGCCTCCCAGCTTGCGATTTGGGGATCGATTTCAGTCACGTTCCACAGACAGCCATTCCGGTACCCCTGCTATCGATGGGAAATAGACCCCTCGATCTTGATTTCACCAAGCAGCGTGCGGTTTACCGGGCAGTGGTTGGATATTTCCAGCAGCCGATCGACCTGCTCCTGAGAGAGATCGCCTTCCACAATCAACTCTTTTTCGATCACATCTATTCGACTTTTGGGATCATCACAGTTCTCACAATCCTCTTTGTGACGCTTGTTGTGGCGTAATTCCACATAAAGATCTTCAACAGGCCATTTTTTGTGATTCGCATACATCTTTACCGTCATCAGCGTGCATGATCCCAGGGCCATAAGCAGGTAATCGTACGGGTCGGGACCGGTATCTTTACCGCCCTTGACCGATTCCGGTTCATCTCCCATCAGCTGGTGTTTCCCGGCATTGAGCGTTACGGAATAGGTTTCCTCCTGTGGTAAATAGCCGTGAACAATTTTTTTACGGTCGTCGTCTGCCATATCTCGTTGTATTGGTTTAATTAACGTGAGTGCAATTCCAGGGAATGTGGTATAACACAACGGCAGGCAATCTCTGCCAGCCGAATGTAGCGTATGCAACGTAATGCTGTTCGTGTATCTCAGCAGGTTCCCAAATAAACACGAAGCGGATCATCACTCTTTCCATTGGCTTGTGTAAGTGTAATCGATTTACTGATGAAATAGTAGACTGAATTCTTACAAAAACAAATCGATGTCACACCTCCGGTTAAAACAGGGATAACAAAACGATGACGATCAATTAATACTGAGGATATCGGCAGGTAACAAACAGGTTTTTTATTTAGAAAAAACGATGAAAGAGCCTATGAGTAAACGTTCGGTTGAAGTGGTGGTACTATCGGACCTGCATCTCGGCACCGTGGGATGTCATGCCGTCGAACTGGTGCAATATCTCACCTCCATAGAGCCGCGGGTGCTGGTTCTCAACGGGGATATTTTTGATATCTGGAACTTCAAGAAGTATTACTGGCCGGAATCGCACATGCAGGTAATCAGGTGTTTTCTAAGCTTGCTGGCCAATGGCACCGATATTTATTACCTGACCGGGAATCATGATGAGGTGATACGTAAAATATCGCGCCTGCAGATCGGGCCGCTTTTTGTAAAAGACAAGCTGCTGCTTGAGCTCAACGGAGAGAAGGTCTGGATTTTCCACGGGGATATCTTTGATGTTACCATGAAACACACCAAGTGGGTGGCAAAAATCGGGGGGCACGGCTACGACCTGCTTATTCTCCTGAACCGGATGATAAACTATATAAGTGAAAAACTGGGATACGGCAAAGTATCGCTTTCCAGGAAGATCAAAAACAGTGTCAAGAAAGCTGTGAAGTTTATTGATGATTTTGAGATGTCGGCAATCGAACTGGCCATACAAAACCAGTATGATTACGTGATTTGCGGGCACATTCACCAGCCCAAAATCCGCGGGTATGAGAGCGAACAGGGATCGGTAATCTACATGAATTCGGGTGACTGGATCGAAAACCTCACGGCCCTGGAATTTGACGGGCAGGAGTGGTCAATGTACCGGTATTACGAGGACCAATTTGTTGACAAGCAAAGTACGGAGTCGATACCGGTACGAAAATCGTTAAACGAGGTGGCCCTTATAGGATGAAGATTTTATACGGAATACAGGGAACCGGTCACGGGCATATCAGCAGGGCCCGGGAACTGCTGCCGGAACTGGGCAAGCATGCCGAGGTCGATGTACTGGTAAGCGGGTACAACTCCAGCCTCGATCTTGACAACCCGGTGCAGTACTGCAAGTACGGGATCAGCATGACGTACGACAGCAATGGAGGCGTTTCCATTGTCGATACGCTCCGATCGCTGCGTCCCTTCCGGTTTATTACGGACATCCAGTCGATACCGATAACCGAATACGATCTGGTGATCAGTGATTATGAACCCGTAACGGCGTGGGCGGCCAAAGCCGAAAAAATTCCCTGCTGGGCAATCAGTCACCAGGCGGCATTTCTGTCTGACCGTACTCCCCGCCCGGCGAAGAGGTCTCCCGTGGCTGAGGCGATTCTGAAACATTTTGCCCCGGCCGGGCGGGCTGTGGGATTTCATTACGAGGCATACGACCGGTTTATCGAGCCGCCCATTATTCGCTCTGAGATCCTCGAACTTTCACCCCGGGCAAATCATCATATTGCGGTTTAC